>NZ_JAKUFF010000104.1:0-11667 GCF_022663305.1 Bacillus cereus group sp. BfR-BA-01408
CTTGGTTATCTATATTTAGGCATGTTCATTGGATTAGGATATGTGTTTGGGTTTGTAACCATCTGATTTGGTAAAAAAGCAGCTATAGCAGCTGGAACTGTCTCTATATAAATATCGTCTGAACCAGCACCCGTTACAACCTGTTTTAATTCATTTTCATCAACTACACTAATCAATCCACCAGTATTCCATTTTTGTTTTCGCATTTCATCTGATTTTTTTCTTCTAAACATTTGATATCCACCCTTTTTTATAATTTTTTAGTTTGAATTTAAATACGTAGAAAACATTTAAGTTGTTTCTCTTTTAAATTGCTAGATTTTTTTATTTTTAAAGCCAAAATGTTAAATTTATAGTTTGTATCGGTATGAATGATTATTTATAATTCCTCTATATAATTTTTGTTTTACATATATATTTTTAGAAAATCGCACTTGAGAAATAGATCTCAAGTGCTTATTAAGTTAGTTACTATCTCTTTTTCTTTCGGGAATAAAACTAGAAAGGAAAAATGCAGCAGCTAATGCTAGACTTAATTGTTCGGTATTATCAATCTCTAAACCTTTATTCCATTGGTATACAAAAGATACCACTAATAAAAGGATTGCTATTGCACCGGTATATCTTGCTACTTTTCGCATAGTTCCTGTTTTTTTTCTTTGAATATCCATATTTATCCCTCTTTCTTATTAATTAAATTTTCTTTTTCTTAAAGTAATACAGTTCTTGTTATTAAATTCATAAATATATTCACTTAATTTGCTAGTAATTTGTGCTCAGGTTCTATATCTTTGAAGAAGGAAGAGTAATAACCTGCTTTTAACATTAACTCTTTATGAGTACCCGCTTCTATAATAGTCCCTTTATCCATTACAATTATTAAATCTGCATTCATTACTGTAGTAAGTCTATGTGCAATTACAACCCTTGTGCATTTTATTCCATTGAGATAATCATCTACCTTCTTCTCATTCAGATGATCTAATGAACTTGTTGCTTCATCTAACACTAAAATTGATGGTTTATGAACTAAAGCTCTCGCAAGTGCAATACGTTGTCGCTGTCCTCCAGATATATTGAATCCCATCTCAGATATGAACGTATTATACTGCATAGGCATCTTCATAATGTCATCATGTATTTGTGCTATCTTAGCGGCTTCGACAACTTCTTCTATCGATATATCCTTATCGTAAATTGCAATATTTTCAAAAATGGTCTTATTAAAAAGTGTAACGTCCTGAGGAACTACACCAATTTGACGTCTCAATGATGATTTTTCGATATTATTTAAGTCGAAACCATCGTAATATATTTTCCCCTCACTCGGATTATGCAATCCCAATAGTAGACGAGACATGGTACTTTTTCCAGCGCCAGATTCTCCAATAATCGCCACTTTTTGACCCGGTTTAATTTCTAAATTAATATTTTCAACAGACATAGGGCTATATTTTGTATATTGATAACTTACATCTTCAAAACGTATACGGCCTTCGAGATTAGTTATCTCTTTCATATCTGTGTTCTTTTCTTCTATCGGTGCATCTAATACATCTTGTACCCTTCTTAAATACGTACCAGTTACAAAGAAAGAATTAAACATTTGGACAATCGACTGGCTTAATCCAAAAAATTGATTGGAAATAGCGTGAAAAGCTACTAAATTTCCTAATGTTAACTGATTGTTTAATATTAAATAACCACCAAGCCAAAGAGTAACTAAGGGGGCTAAATTCCCGATAGAGCTACTTACTGATTGAACGTAATTATTAAGGTTTTCCTTCTTTCGATAAGCTTTTAATAATTTGTTAAAACTCTTTTTCCATCGAGTAAATATTTTATCCTCGATTCCAGCTGTTTTAACATTGAATATTCCATACAATGTTTCAGTTTGAATACTTTGCACTTCAGTATTAGCAATAATTTCTTCTTGGCTAACTTCTTTTACTCTTGAGCGTGTAGCAATTAATACTACCGCATTAATAGCTGTGAACGCTAAAACAGATAAAGTCAAAAGTGGCGATTTAATAATCATGAAAACGAATATTACAATTAGTAATCCAACATCTAATATACCCTTAATAAGATTTGACCCAATCATATCTCGAATCATTCTTAGACTATTTACTCTGAATAGAAGATCTCCAAATTTTCTTAAGAGGAAAAAATGATAAGGTAAATGAAGTAAATGATTAATAAATTTACTCATCATTTGTTTATCTAAAAAGTTTTCCAATACGATTAAAACCTTACCTCTAACTATATTGAATAGAAATTGGAATCCCACAACAAATACTATTGATATTAAAAATATATTTAATAAATTAAAATTTTGAGGTGAAATGACACTATCTATTAAATATTGGATTAGAAGAGGTATACCTAAAGTGAATAACTGTAAAACAAAAGATAATAAAATTAAATTAATTATCAGGGATGGGCGTTCTCTCAGTATATTAATATATGGTAACCACAAGCTTTTCCGTTTCTTTTTAACAAAGCTTGTACCTGGTACGCATGTCATAACATATTTTGAAAAATCCCTTTCGAATTCTTCCTTTTTTACTTTCGTTCTTCCTACGGCTGGGTCAACAATTGTTGCTCCATGTTCAGATATTTCCTCTAGTACTACATAATGTTTTTCTTTCCAATAAATAATGCAAGGGAGTGGGAGTTTATATAATTCATCATATTCTTGAATTTTAAAACAATTTGCTTCATATCCTAGCCCCTCTGCCAGATTCTTCAAATGAAATAGTGATGTTCCGTCTCTTCCATTACCAATCCTTTCATACATGTCATGAAAAGATACGGTACTATTATGATATTCGGTAATCATCGCTATACAACAAAAACCACATTCAGTCTGTTGAGCTTGTTCTATAAATGGTACCTTCTTCTTAAACATCAACTAGGCTCCTTTCTATATATTTTATTGTACTTAAAATATATACGTTCCCTGATGTTAATAACAATTAGTAAAAAAGTATCAAAAAAAAAGCAAATTATCGTTTGTTTTTTCATTATTTTTTTACTACTACAAAAGAGGCTAAGGGCTAAAACCCTTCTAGATGTGGCTTTGAGTAATAGGAGTACTAACATAAGTTCAACATTATATATCCAATCATTACTTTGAAAATTCTCTTCTCAGAGATATTAATATAGTAAGTATTAACTTATTTAACTGAAATTGTAGTTACTTATAACGAAAAGCAACTTATATACAAATCTCATAGGAAATAGTTTTTTCTGTATAAGTTTCGTTACATGTCCTAAAATAATGTTAAGGGCAGTATTAACAGGAAAAATATTTTTATATATCTATTTTATAATATGGATATGGGATGGGCATGGAGGAAGTAACACTAGATCCGAAACAAACAAGTAGCTATGTTTGCTGCGCTTTACAGATTTCGCGATAAGGTAAAATCCATGAGAGACTTTAGTTCGCCTTTAGGCATAGGATGAAAACATCGTTTTTTCGTAGAAAAGCACTTGTTTTTTTGGGATTTAATTCAACTATAGACACGAACGAAATGCTAAAACATTCGAACACTCAACTAGCTGTACAATATGGTCATAGTATCGTAGCTCACGAGCCTATAATGGTATTTTGTGAGAATGATGGCAATCTTACACGTCAGTGCTATCAGAGATAAACGTCGTCTTTGATAACAAGAAGCCTACTGGGCGTTAACCAGATTGTCCTTTTAAAGGCGGGAGTGTCAATTTTTCTGTATATGTTTGAAAAGATTAGCCTTTTTTCGCTATAAAAAAATACCCAGATAAATAGAAAAAAGAGTCCACCAACCACATATGGACTCTTTTAACTGTTTTCCTGAATAGGATAATATCTGGTCTCTCTAAGGACCTTTTCTCTTTCTATACTGTCTTTCTCAATGATTTTACATAACGTACTGTAATTAAAATCATACCAAGAGTAAATGCAACTATTGATACCAATAATATACCAATAGATAATACACCCTGATCAGCTAATTCTGTAGACTTGAATGGTAAAGACCATATATATCCAAATCCCCACTTTACTTCTGAAAAAAGAAATAAGCCGATTAAAGATAAGATTATATTAATAAATGTAAAAGTGATAGATGTTTTAATAAATAAGAATAATAAGAGTTGCACTGTAATAAGTGGAATTGTGGAAACTACAGAAAGTAAAAATACTTTAATCATAAGTACTAAAGGAAATGGATCTGTAAAATCAAAATACATTCCAAATAAATATAAGCTTACTAAAACTATTAAGTGTAGTGCAGAAAATAATAATACACTGGATACAAGTTTAGATAAAACAATTTTAAAATTAGTACTTGGAGATAGATGCATTATTTTCCAATTCGTTTTGTTTTCAAACTGACACAGGAAGGCCGTTACCATCCCCGAAATAACAGGAAGAAAAAAACCAACATAGAAGAAAGATGCCAACATCCATACGCCCATCCAATCATTATCCAAACCATGATTATACTTGCCTACTACAAATTTAGTATACATAATCATTGAATATATAATCGGAAAAAGTGCTAGGACGAATAATACAATTTGTTGTGGGTGTTTTCTTATTTTTATCCAATCGGAATAAATTAAATTTATCATTTGAGATCTCCTTTGTTAGTTTTTATTATTCATTTTAATAAATAAAATGTATCCAATTCCTAAAATGAGAATGGTAATAGGAATTCCTGCTAGCATGTACCATTTATCATATGACCATAATGTATTAAAAACATCTAGATTATTCACAAAATTGATTGGAAAATATAAGATCTGATATGAAATAGGAAACCACCAAAGCTTAGCTGAACTTAATATATCGCCAAAAAGATACGAAGCTAGAGCTAGTGCAACGATCACTGATTGATTTGATACATTAATAGATATAATGAATGCCAAAGCGCAAAATGGAATGCTAATAAGAAATGGATATAACGTAAAGACAAACACATGCTGCATGGAAACCGTATCTAAAGAAATACCTAACCCCGGAAGTAATAACACTGTACAAGTCATATGTATTACGGTTGTAATAATAAGAGCAACCATAACAACAAAGAACTTATTTATATACACACTAAATTTCTGTACTGGATACGTAAATGTTCTTTTCCACGTCGAATTTTTATATTCAACATTGTTTACACTAGCTATAATAAACACCATAAAAAAATTTAATATGTATTTTAAAATTTGCAAATTTATACCAAATATAGTTTCTAATTTAATAGTATGAGAATTACTATAGTAATTTAGTCCAGCAAATTCACCTAATGCAAGTATAATAGGTCCTAAGATAACCAAAAACCAAAAATGACTTTTTCTATATTTTATATACTCAGTGGCTAATACATTTCTCATACACTTACAGCACCTTGTTCAACAATATCTAAATATGCTTCCTCTAAATTCTGCTTTTTAGTTTGGAAAGATTGAATAAAAATCTGATTCGTTACTAATAGTTGTTGAATATCATTCAGTGATTTTTCATCATAATATTCAATACTAAAGATGTTATTATTTACATTGAATGTATAATTGGATTGTTTAAGTAATTTATCAGTCAGAGCTATATTATTAACACTAACTTCAACAATATTTAATGATTGTTTATTTTGTAGGGAAGATAATAAACCTTGGTACTTTATTTCTCCATGATGAATAATCCCGATATGATCAGCCATTTGTTCCACTTCACTTAAAATATGACTTGAAAGGATTATAGTAGAATTAAACATTTTTGGAGCTTTTTTTATTAATTCTTTCACTTCATAAACCCCCTGTGGATCTAATCCATTAGTAGGTTCATCCAATATTAATAGTTCAGGATTATTGATGAAAGCAGCAGCTAATCCTAAACGTTGTTTCATACCCAGAGAATATTTTTTAAAAGCACGATTTCGATCCTCATATAGTTTGAATAAATTCAAAAGTTCTTTTATATGTTCTTTATCATGAACATGTTTCATTTTAGAAGCAATTAATAAGTTTTCATATCCGGACAAGTGCTCATAAAAAGTTGGCGCTTCAATTAATGAACCCGTTTTAGATAAGATTTCTATTCTATTCTTTTGTATATCCATTCCCAATACTTCTACAGTTCCCTCATCAGCCTCTATCAACCCTAAAATAATTTTAAAAAATGTAGATTTACCAGCTCCATTCGGGCCTAACAATCCAAATATCTCACCCTTTTCTATAGTTAAATCAATTCCCTTTAGAACCTGTTTCTCTTTATAGTTTTTATGTAATCCTTTAATGTTTAGAATTTGATTATTCACGAAATCAACCACCTAACGTCATAATTTTCAATCAATTAATTTTATCCTTATATTTCCTGGATATCAATTGTTTATTATGCTTTGTAAAAAGGATGGCAAAGCATAACAAAAAATTGATATTTTTTATCAGAATTTTCAGTCTATATAGCGAGATATTTGGCCAATGCCCCATTACACTCTGTAATCAATTTTTTATTTAATACTACACTCACTATCATCCTATTTTAAAATAATAGTGAGTGTAATTTGAAAATATCATCGAAATAGATTTATTAAGAATACAATTATTTAACGCTACTTGTACTTTTATAACTATTAACTAATCCATATCCATATTGATCATCTTTACCAGTTGCACCTAAATCGGTAGCACCATCTTTTAAATACTTGATAGTTATATCTGCCGAAGGTTTTGTAGAATGAAGCTCATAATACCTTGAGATAATAGCTCCTAATGTACCAGATACTGATGGTGCAGATAAGCTAGTCCCTAGGTTTAGCGTGTAGCCCTTCGGTGTATTTAGTTGAGCATCCAACATAGTGGGTTCTAAATAAGTTGGATAGGTAGTACCAATTAAATAGGATGGATCAAATTTGAATTGATTATCAATAATTGTTCCATATGAACCACTTGGTGCACTAAAGTCTACCTCTGGACCAAAGTTGGAGTAATTTACAAATTCATCGTTCTTGTCTGTTCCCGATACCGTTAATACATTACTTAATCCACCAGGTACATGAATTTTATACAATACACCTTTCTCATCATCTACTTTTTCAAATGGTTTATCCAAGTTTATTCCTTCATTGCCTGCTGAAGCAACTACAATAGAATTTTTTTCTTTCGCATATTGAATAGCCCTTTCATATGCCTTTATAATTGCGTTTTCATCGTCCAAATTTATAGCCTTATATGTTCCTAAACTTAAGTTTATTACGTCTGCTCCGTTATTTGCTGCATCAATAATAGCCTGTATAGTCCAAACTGATTCACCATCTTTTTTCCCTATAACTTTATATGGAGTAATGGTTATATTTGGAACAATCCCTTTTAATTTATCATGAGCTGCAATAATTCCTGCAACCTGAGTACCATGGCCATTTTGATCTAACAGATCCGGTTCACTGGGAACATAGGATTTCCCTTCTAAATACTTAATACTATTTTTAAGTTCAGGGTGGTTATAATCTACACCACTATCAACTAAAGCGATGTTTACATTTTTTTCTCCTAAAGTTATCTCGTGAGATTTATAATTATCAGTTACCTTGGCAATTTGCCAAGGTGGCGAAACATTCGAGACAGGTTCATTAATAGTAATGGAATTCAATGTTCGTTTCGAAGATAAATTATATTTTAACTTATTATTTGCAAACTGCTCATTTGGATTTAAAATCTTTGGATCTTGTAAAGTTAATTTAGCACTATTAGCAACATTTTCTATAGATGCTTTAAACTTAGTACGTATTTTACTATCTAAATCGGATTGAATATTACTATTAGTTTCTTTATATGAAATCATTTGGATTTCTGGAGTATATTTAATCTCAATTGCATTATTTTCCTTTAAAAAGTTTATAATATTTTCTTTGTTATTCTTTTGAATTTCGTTATCCAAAAGAATAAATTTATAATTATCCGTTGTCTCTATTTTTTCTGCTTTTACCGGTTGTGTAACTAAACTTAACAAGAATACGGAAAGTATAGTCATAAGAATTTTTAGCCGTTTCATGTATCCGTCCCCTTTTATGATTTAGCCTCTTCTAACCTTAAAATAGAAGGAATTGAATTATAGTCAGACTGTTGTAAAAGACCTACTCCAATCCCACTAAGGCCTGTCATTAAACCAAACGATTCAGTTCCCGTACTGACCCCTTTTTTCCAATTATGCGTTTTAGAATACTCTAAAAGTTGTATACCAATAGAATTTGCTCGTTCGTAAGATGTTTTATCTTGTAACACTTTTGCTGCATACAAAAGAATATCTAAATTTCCAAAATCCCCATGACATAGTGAACGATTATGACCAAACGATTTATCAATAGTTGTATCTAAAGCCGCATATATATTTTGATCAAGTATACTATTTTCATAATTACTTTCTTTTAACATTAGCCTGCTTAATAAGATTCCTGGTGCACCATGACACCAAGCAACAGCATGATTATCCTTAGAAGGAAGTTTCCAATTTTTATGATTTGAATCATAGAAACTATTTTCATAGGATAAAACTTTATCTGCTAATTCTAAAATATTGGGATTGTTTATATATTGATTGGCTGCCACCAAAGCAGTAATAATACCTGCCGTTCCATGAGAATATCCAATCCATGAAATATCGTCTCTTTGTTTCCAGGAGACATGCCCCTCTTTTCCAGGATGATGATATGCAGCATTTATTAAGTACTCACTCGCTTGTTTGAGAAGTTTTAGATATTCCTTATTACCACTATCTTTATAAAGAGCTATTAGTACCCCGATTACCCCGGCAGTTCCATCAATAATATCAAATACTTTATCTTGCGATAATTTACTAACAACCAGTTTCATAGAATCGAGTATGAGTTGTTCATATTGTTTAGTATGTGATAATTGATTAATATGATTTAAAGCATAAATTGAACCACTAACGCCACTAAAAGTACCAATATTAAATATTCTTTGTTCAGGTAATCCTTGGAGTGAATTAATTACAGGATAAATAGACTTCTCAGCCGTTAGTTTATAATCATTTCTTCCCGTCAAATGATATAAATAACTGAAGAATAGAGAAATACCGCTTAAGCCATTATATAAATCTAAATCTACAGGATAAATATCCCATTTATATTCATTAGAGGCGGATATTACGGTACTAATCCAACAAAGATCAGATTGATTATTTCCTTCTATAGCATTAGCAATTAAATAATCCCCTATATGACGTGCCTCAATTAAAAATTCCTTAGATTTATTAGCATGAATATGGACCTTACGATATGGATCAATAGCTTGTTCATTTGCACCAAATGTAGCTGAATGTGCTAAAAAGCTCATTCGCATAATTCGAATTTGTTGTGAGCAATCTACAATATTAAGATCATCAATCTTCTGTATTACAGCTTCTAAAGGAGATGACTCAAAATAGTTTTGAATACAAATTTGCTCTCTATGATATAAATGATTACTACTCACTGTTGTATAAAAATATGGAATATCATCATTGAGTAAATCAGTTTTTTCAGATTTAATAATTTCTTTCGGTTTGTTCTCGGATTCCAATGCCAGAGTATGGAAATAAATATCTCGGTTATATCCTTTTTGTAAAAAATCAGGATGTTTACTTTTTCTTAGTAACTCACCGTATACGGCGGTAGGTCGTAGAATCATTCTTACTATCGTATTTTTAAATTTATCTGATATATAATTGCTATACTGTTGTTTATTATTTAAAATCCATTCATAAATATATTTAAAACCAGCTATCATAATGTCTACATGATCTTTATATGAAATTTTTTCACCTCTGAAAATAGGCTTGTTTTTCTCAAATTCATTTACTTTAACAAATGTATATTTTGCATCTACATGCATAACATCAGTGTTTTTTGATTCTATGGAAGGAACTTTTAATGGATATAACTGATCGTTTTTGTCACTAAGACCACTTAAATCAAGACCTTTATAGTTAGGATTATCGCTATTGAATGCAAGAAATGGAATAATCCCAGTGGATCGAACAGATCTATTAATTACATTTAGTGCTTTATTATGGGCAGAATCATCTTTTTCTTCCAATATTTTCGCATGATGAAATAAAGATTCAAGATCGATTGGAACAGGATACTGTCCCATAGCTATAATATTCTCATAGTGAAAATCCACAGCATTTAAACTATATAAAACTCCTAAAAGACTTCCCATTTTAAAATAAAATGATTCAAGTTGTTCTTCCGTTTGACATTCTATATTCTCAATATATTCAACCCAACCATAAGAATGTTTATCGATGATTTTTGGTGAATACAGTTGAGCTTTATCATTAACTTGATTATTTATCCAAAAAGTTAAATCATTGAATGCTGCTTCGACACCAATTGATCGGGGTTTATAAATAAGTTTCATGTTAGGAAGGAATTCAAGTAATGAAACTGTTTTGCCATCATTATGTTCATCGCCAAGTCCCAATGTAACTGTAATTAGTTTATTCGCCTGGATATCAATATTAAAGGTCCCTTGGATTTGTTCCTTATCTTGTTCAAGATTATAGTAAAGGGTAGTAATATTATTTGACCAATGGATTAATGTAGTTAACATCGTTCTATATAATGCAGAATATGTATCCTTAAAATAAACCAAAAATTCATTTGTACTAATATAAGAACAAAAATGATTGTAACGTTCTTCTGAAGTTTCTCCTTCTAAGTTTCCAAGAACGCGTTGAATATTAAGTTCTAATATTAATGTCTTGTGGGATAATTCATATAATCTTTTATACATATATTCTAGGGGTGCCAATAATTGTGACTCTTCAAAGAACGAATATGTATTCAATGATTTATGAACTTTAGAAAATGAGTAACTCATAAATTTTTTAAAAAAACCGTAAAAAGTTGCTTTTGATAAATGCTCTTCGATTGTTGGGGGAAATTCATATGTTTGGAAACTGTCAAACTCTGAGAAGGTTAATGATAGCAGGGCATCTACTTTATCTATAATGTATTCATCATGCTCTAATTGAGATAGAGTCGATACCTGAATACCTGAAAGATCCTTTAAGATCTCTTCAAATTTATTTTCACTGTTTTCAAATGTGTTTTTCCAATAATTTATGTAATCTATAGAATCTGGAACTGTATGATCATTAATTTTTATTTCATCAATAAATGCACTATGTTTTACCGGCATATTACTGCTCCTTTCATTAATTAGAGAAGCAGATTCCCCGCCTCTCTAATAGAGTTGTTCAACATAAATAATTAGTT
Organism: Bacillus cereus group sp. BfR-BA-01408; assembly: GCF_022663305.1. Taxonomy (NCBI): domain Bacteria; kingdom Bacillati; phylum Bacillota; class Bacilli; order Caryophanales; family Bacillaceae; genus Bacillus; species Bacillus cereus group sp. BfR-BA-01408. The sequence goes on from NZ_JAKUFF010000104.1 coordinate 11,268, forward strand.
ACAAGAAGGCATACATTCTTTAGTTAACGTACAGTATCCACCTTTATTACCTAACCAGCTACTTAAACCTTCAGGTGTTACATCACCTTCACCAGCACCAAATAGCTCTTTAATTTCTTTAGAATCAACTTCACCTGCAGGATGACTTGGCGCATCCTCATTTTTAGAACGTAATACCGGGTTTTTCCAAGATTCTACTACTTTTTTTGATGACATTTTCAACACTCCTATTAATTTATTTTTTTATAAAGATAATTAGTTACAAGAAGGCATACATTCTTTAGTTAATGTACAGTATCCACCTTTATTACCTAACCAGCTACTTAAACCTTCAGGTGTTACATCACCTTCACCAGCACCAAATAGCTCTTTAATTTCTTTAGAATCAACTTCACCTGCA
>NZ_JAKUFF010000105.1:0-11667 GCF_022663305.1 Bacillus cereus group sp. BfR-BA-01408
CCCTTTATTATTACAAGATAATAACCTTTGCGAACAAAATAATTATCAATTCACTTTTGTTTTTAATGTTTTTCCCATTATTATATATGGAACATCATTTTTACTTGGATGGAATGGCTCCAATATATTTACCCACTCTAATCTTTCATATAACGAACGCGCTTTTTCATTATTTATTTGCGTTGTTAAAACACTCGTTCTATTTGAAATCCTTTTTAGTAATTCATTATGTAATTTTGTTCCAAGACCTTCATTTTGATATTGTGGATGAACTGCTAACTCTACAAATTCAAAACAATCTTGTAACCACTCTTCTACTTGCTCTAGATTCAACGCTTCTCTCATTAATTGATTATAGTACTGTCCTTCTAATGAGCGATAACCATAAGTAAAACCAACCACTTCATTTTCATCATTTATTGCTACTATACCTTTAAAATCTGTATATTCTACATGTCTTTTCATTCGCTCAATTATTTCATTGAAATTTGTTTTCTCAAATGCTTTACAATATAACTGTGCCATATTATTGATTAAAACCTCATCATTTTCAATACGTAAAAATTCCATTCTACTTTCCCCTCCTATTAAAACCGATAAATCATTCAACTTTTATATTTATTTAAAAATAAAGAAACTTCAAACTATTAATCTCTCTTCTATTAAACTACGAATACATCTATATTTTCCACAAAAAAAATAATATACATGTATAAAAAGAAAAACATCTGTAAAATATACAGATGCTCTTCTTTTTATTTTCTACTTTATCTATTAAATATCAAAACTTATTCTCATTAAAAAATAAAAATTACTTAAGCCATTTGTTACAATTACTAATTAGTTGCTGTAAATCCTCTAGGAATCGACTCGCATGATACCCATCACAAACCGAATGATGTACTTGCAATGAAACTGGTAACATAACCTTATTCTCTTCGTTAAAATATTTCCCACAAGTTATAATCGGTAATAGAAAATCACCCTCATTATTAATATTTAGATTAAATCCAGTAAAACTAGCCCAAGGTATGCTAGAAATCGGAAAAACATTGGGAGGAATGTTTTCTTTCGTGAAGAGACCATGAACATTAGTATACAACCTCATATCCTCTTGATAGTTTCTATAGAAAATGTGAAAATCACTAGAATAATCCGTCCATATACTTGAAAAAGATTTATCATCTTTATGGAAGATTGTATAACTTGGGATCATTTCCTCCCAATATCCTAAAGCTCCTTCCTCATTAAAAGATGTTCGAAATTCTTTATGATTATTTACTACTTTAGAAATTAAGTATATAAAAACGGGATAAAATTTTATTCCCTTTTGATGTAATTCCTTTAATAACCTTGTGATATCAACATGCACAGTCATACTAAATGTACATTTCAACTTTAGATAATGTTCAAAATACTGCTTTCTATTCCATTTTTCTCTGTCAATTACATGAAACTTCATTTTAATAGCCTCCTAAAATTTTCTTTTTATTTTAGAAGGCTAATTTCCTTGCTTTCACCATAATTGTTCACTCCTAACAGTTTACATTTCACACTAATTGTTTATTTAATTATATAACATCTATAAGAATCCATTCACATATTTATGGAAACCTATCCACATACTATAAATAAATCAAATGAAATTTGGAGGATTCATACATGAATAACAAAAATGTAAATAAAAAAGAAAATGTTACCGAAAACGCTACACCTATTCAAAATAATAATACTGCAAATCTTAATATCGAAGAACAAGCAATGAACGGCTTATATGGAATGCCAGAAACTGCTATTGAAGATGCTGATCATACTACATCTGATGATTTAACTTCAAAAAATTAATTACATTGAAAAAAGCCCAGGAAAATATCCTTGGCTTTTTCAACTATGCATCCACTTTTTGTATCTCTTCACTCTTTCTCGAAAGTTTCCCTGGCCAAAAAGCAAAGCGACCTAAAACAACTGTAATTGCTGGTACAAGTAATGGTCTTACAATAAACGTATCTAGTAATACACCAATTGCAGTTACAATACCAAATTGAACAAGAACTTGAATTGGAAGTGTACCTAATACCGCAAAAGTTCCTGCTAAAATTAAACCTGCTGATGTAATGACACTACCTGTTTGTATAACCCCATTTTTTACTGCAGCCAAATGATTTTGTGTCTTTCTGTTTTTCCATATTTCTGAAACCATAAAGATATTATAATCTTCACCTAAAGCAACTAGAAATACAAATGCGTATAAAGGTATTGCGCCTTGAATGGCCGGTGCTCCCATACCGAAGTGAAGTAATATCCATCCTGCTCCTAATGCAGAGAAAAATGATAAAACAACTGTTACAATTAAATAAATCATCGCGACAATTGATCGTAAGTAAACAAGTAATAATAAAGCTATAATACTAATCATTACTGGAATAATAACCGCTTCATCACGTTCTGTAATTTGCTTTGTATCATATAATGAAGCTGTTTCTCCGCCAATCCATAGTTGATCTTCAGCTTTGGTAACCCCAGCATCTTTTAATACTTTTTCTACATGGATTTTCAATTTAGGGATTTGATCTAACGCTTCAATTGAGTATGGATTTTCAGCTAAAGAAACCTCATACATTTTAATTTGCTTATTTTCTTTCCCATCTTTTGGCTCTTTAACTGTTTTTACGAAAGAGAATTTCTCTAGTTCTTGTTTCATAGGAAGCTCTTTTCCTTTCGTATCAACAACAACTTTTACTGGCGCTAGTTCACCAGCTGAAAAATGATCACTAATTAACGTAAACCCTTCGCGTGAAGGCATATCCTTTGGAAACGATTCTAATAAATCATACGTGTATTGAATACGTGGTACAAATGATGCCAATCCACCTAATACAAATACAGTAAGCATAATGATTGTCCACGGTCTACGTACTACAACATCTCCAAGTTTTTTACTAAAGGCACCTTTTGATTTTTTAACTTTTACTACTTTCTTTTTCCTTCTTGCTAATTCCTCATTCATCGAAGTTGTTCTCGGTACAAACGGGAAGAATGCAGCTCTACCGAAAATTAATAATAACGCTGGTAAAATTGTTAAAGCAGCAATTCCCATTATGAATACAGCTACACTAAATGGCACTGCAAACCGATGAAAGGCACCATAATGAGCAAGTAATAATGTTCCTAATCCAAGTACAACAGTTAATGCACTCATTATTATTGCCCCGCCAGAAGCTTTAATTGCAAGTTGCAACGCCTTATATTTGCTTTCTTCTTCTAACAAGTACTCCCGATATCTCGAAATTAAAAATAAGCAATAGTCCGTTCCAGCACCAAACAATAACACTGTCATGATTGATATCGCTTGGGCATCGACTTTAATCCATCCGTGATCAGCTAAAAAACCGAGTGTAGGACTAATAATACCGTATGCAAAGCCAACAACAAGTAAAGGTAAAATTGCTAAAATTGGTGAACGGTATAGCAAAATTAATAGGACTAATACGAGTAATACAGTAGCAACTAATAATTTTACATCTGCTTGACTAAATAAACTAACTGCATCTGTTTGAATGCCTACTGGTCCAGATAATCGAACATGTAATCCAGAATCACTTATTTTTTGTTTAAATGGATCTACATCCACCTTACTATTCACTATCTTTCTTAAATCATCAAGATTTCCTTTTAATATATCTGTTCCAGCTGACTTGTTAAAGAATACTGGTGTAACAAATGATGTACCATCTTTTGATGCACTTTTTGATAATGCTTGTTCCGGGATTGTATCAAATGGTGGTAACGTTGATTGTTCCTTTAAAGGACTAGCTTTTAACTCTTTATAAACGTCTTGTATGAGTTTATAATCCTGCGACTGTAATCCACCATCTCTATACCATACTACTAATAAAGGATTCCCTGCATTATTCGGAAACTCTTTTTTCATAAGTGCTTCCGCTTGCTGCGACATAGCTGTTTCAGGTAAATTTTTCGGATTCGGTTCTTTCGTATTGTTTACTTGTGGTAACGTAAATGAAAGTACTAATGTAATAAAAATCCATACCGATAAAGTTATCCATTGTGTATGCTTCCCTGCTACAAACCTCCCTAACATATGTAACCGGTGCTTTTTCATAAAACCCACCTTCCTTTTCTCTTCCACTATTAATTATATATACTGGTCGGTTAATTAATCAAGAATGAATAAAAATTTGTGTTATAATTATCTTAACAATACATGTCAGGAGCGAATAGATTTGGAACAAAAACAACGTCCTCTTGGAAGGCCTCGTCAAAATAAAAATACAAAATCTACAAAAGAAACCATTTTGGAAGTGGCAACTCGGCTATTTCTTACTCAAAATTATCAAGTCGTTTCCATGGATGAAGTCGCAAAAGTTTGTGGTGTTACGAAAGCAACCGTCTACTATTACTATTCAACAAAAGCAGATTTATTTACTGCTACTATGATTCAAATGATGGTACGTATACGCGAGAATATGTTTCAAATCCTTTCTACAAATAAGACTTTAAAAGAAAGATTATTGGACTTTGCTAAAGTATACTTACACGCAACGATGGATATTGATATGAAGAATTTTATGAAAGATGCAAAACTATCTTTATCTGAAGAACAATTGAAACAATTAAAACATGCTGAAGACAACATGTATGAAGTATTAGAAAAAGCACTCGATAACGCGATGCAAATTGGAGAAATCCCAAAAGGGAACGCTAAGTTTGTGGCTCATGCATTCGTATCTTTATTATCAATTGGGAATTTTAAAGATGAGAATCACAATCCTATTCTTACAAATATAGATGAATTAGCACAAGAAATTGTTTCTTTTTATTGGAACGGATTAGGCCGTTAATATGAATAGATTCCATTTAATAAAAAAAACATGTTTAAAAAATTCAAACATGTTTTTTTATTATTTATATACTCGTACTTAAATTATATTTTAGCACTATTTAACAAAAAAATTTCACTTCCTACCTTTACAACTTTTGAATTTGAATATTTATATTTCCCTTACTTAATCCACCATGATAACAAACTACAGATTCAATATCTAAATTTAAATACTTCTTCAAAGACTGCTGCGCTTCTTTAATATTTAAAGTTGTTGGGGCGTGAATTCCTCCTAACTTTCCATTCACACTATACAGCGAGTCTCCTGCAATAAGAGTTTTACTTTGTTTCAAATATAAACTAATATGCCCCGGAGTATGCCCTGGAGTATGTAGAATTAGTATCCCACCGCAATATGGAAGTTCTTGCCCGTCAATCACAGTATCACTTACTTTTCCACTTGGTGGACTCTTTATTTGTCCATCCTTCAATAAAGGAAACTCCCCTTCAATATATGGTTTATCTAGCTCGTGTGCATAAACTTTAATATCGCTTACACCTTTCTCCAATAATTCAGGAAGGCTACCTATATGATCTATATCCTGATGCGTTAAAATCACAACTTTTAGCTTATCAAAAGATACCCCAACTCTCTCCATCTCTACTTGAATATCTTCAAATTGTCCAGGGAAACCAGTATCTATTAAAACTGCCATTTCATCATCCCATAAAAGAATTGGGTGAATTATAAATTCTTGAAACTCAAGTTGTAACATTTCTACCCCTTTTGCAATCTCCATATAGCAACTCTCCTTTATCCTGAAGTGTGAAAATATGTACGAGTAAACTGGAAATATAAAGCTCTACTATCTTATAATATGTTTTTTCATTCCAACAGAAAATGCCTGAAAACCTATAGATTCATAATAAGATTGCAACTTTTCCACACACATAAGTTGAGGAATAACCTTGTTTTGTTCGCAGTGATGGATTAATCGTTCTACTATTTCTTTTCCAATACCAATGGACTGATACTCTGGCAATACACAAACACCACAAATAATGCCTGTTATTACACCATCTGATATAATACGCCCCATCCCTACTAGCTTCTTATCATCAAAAGCATATATCGCATACCAACTTTGTCTACACATTTGTTCCAATTCATCCACCGTTAATTTAAGAGAATTCCATCCTAAAGATTCGTATAAGGCTAATAATCCATTAAAATCTGTAGGATGTTCACTTGTGTAGCGTATACTATTTTCCATGTAAATACTCCCTATTCTATAGTTTGTTAATGTTCCATAAAATTCCCCTTATGAAAATTGCGATTGACGTGAAAATAACTAGAACAAACTTCAATAAGAAAGATAGAATTCCTTCTCAATATAAAATAAAAAGAAGTTATCTCACTAGAGATAACTTCCTTTATATAAGACTCTCATTATATTATTAACCAAAAATTATACAACTGCATACGATTAGCACAAACAAAACTAATAAACCATTTGAAAAATAACCCATAGAATACTACCCCTTTATTAAATTATGTAAAAGATTTTATCATAAAATGATTTACAACATAATAACTAAAAAAGACATTGAATTCATTAGTTATATGTATTTAGTAATATTTTGTTTCCGTTTATATTCTTCTCCCCTAAAAGCATCCCTTATGCTCTTTTATTTTAATTCATTTAGTTTCAAAAACGAATTATAGTAAAAAAACGTTTACTATTATTAATTGAAATGCTTGATTAACAATAAAAATAGTAATAAAATATTTACTAAATGCATAAAGGAAGTGAAACAATGACCCAAAATGAATTATTAAATGAATACATGAATTTATTATTAAATATGTCGGGTACTTTCAAATTACTATCGGAGAAATCCTCTGAATTTACACATTTAGAGCAACACGTAGTAGAGTATATCGCCCAGCAAAAGGTGCCTGTAAATTTAAAAATGATTGCTAGTTATTTAAACATACCTAAACAGCAATTAAGTGTAACAGTACGTAACTTAGAACAAAACGGGTACATTGTAAAAAAGCAAGATACGGTAGACAAAAGAGCCATATTAATTTCTCTGACAGAAAAAGCTAAAAAAGTACATTATGAGAGATGGAAACAAATATATAATAATTTCACTCACAATCTTGAAAAACTAAGTGAAGAAGATCAGCGGGATTTAACTTACGGACTATATAAAACAAATATGCTGCTATCAAAAATGTTAAATAACGACTAAATATATTGTTTATTATTAAACGGAGGATGTTTTATGATTAAAAAATTAAATTTACAATCAGTACAAGGTACGATGCTTATTCCCTTATGGGGACGGGCATACGGTAGTGAGAAAAATAAGAATATTTTAGATGATACAGAAGCAATTCGAATTATTAAAGAATTTGATTTTGACTTTTCAACAATAGAAAATACATTTGGCGAATACGGATGTATTACTTACATTACCCGTGCACGAAAAATTGACGATACGATAAAACAATTCATAACAAAACACCCTAATGCTACTATAGTAAATATCGGTTCCGGACTAGACACTACTTTTTCTAGAATTGATAATGGAACGATACATTGGTATAATCTAGATTTGCCCGATGCCATTTCCTTTCGCAAAACTTTAATTGAAGATACATCGAGGAATACTAGTATAGCTAAATCATTTTTTGATACTTCTTGGTTTGACGATATAAAATATGATCCAAATGACGGTATTCTGTTCATATCAGCAGGCGTGTTTTATTACTTTAAAGAAGAAGATTTAAAAAAGATTGTAGTCGCTATGTCAAAACGTTTTCCTGGAGGCGAGTTATACTTTGACGCTGAATCAAAATTTGCCCTAAATCTTTCAAATGCTACAGTAAAAAAATCTGGTAATAATGGCGCTCTAATGTATTTTTATATAAATAATCCAAAGACATTAGAAAAATGGTCTCCAAACATAAAAGTATTAAGCTGCTCCCCTTTCTTTAAAAATATACCTACAAATAAAGGTTGGGATGGAAGTACGCGTATAATGATACGAATTGTAAACTTAATAAAGATGTTGAAGTTTGTTCATTTGCGGTTTGAGAAGTAACATATTAATACCTTATATAGTCGACTCCCCCACTTAGTACCTCTTAACGAGCTTAATTGAGTGGGGGCTTTTCTTAGTTCAAAGTTCCTTATAACTACCAACGAATTTGTCATAGAAAGGCTGAGCTAATTTTCTTTGTAACATGTTCCGCGAACTTCATCGCTTCTAACTAAAATATCTTTGCATTATGGTACACACACATACACCACTACCCCTTACTTTTTATTGTACAAAAACTAGAAGGCTTCCCTCTCTTTTCATTCCTTACATAAAAATCAGCACTACATATTTCCATTCTAAAGGGATTTTTTGATTATAGGATGTAAAATCAAAAAAGATTAATATATGATAAAATAGATACGAAAACTTTACACTTTACTTTCAACAATAAGGAGGCATGATCATGAAGGCGAATCTAAGAACAATAAAAGAACACTTAAACAGTGAGGAAGATATTCTTTCTACTCTCTACTGCGTAATACATTTTGGTTATATGAGCAGATCTGGTATTTTAGCTGCTACAAATAAAAAATTATTGTTCTGCTCTGATGCCATGTTTGGAAAAGGGCTAAAATGGGAATTCGAATACACTGAAATAGAAGATTTCAGTCATACGGATGGAGTTGTATTAGAGATGTCTGCGATCCCCTTTATCAAAAAAATAACTATGAACCATGGAGACGATTTTATTGTATTTGACAATTTTTCAAGCCCTCAAAACGTACAATCCTTTTTTGATTTGGTTCAATCCAAACAATAATCCTATCAATGCACATATTCTTATATATATTATATTCCTTGGCACGGTATAGCTTATAGAAACGTAAAAAGAAGGTTGCATTTGCAACCCTCTTTTTGCATGCCACAGAGTATATTAATATTATTAAATTTTTATAATCGAATAATAGGAATCATTTTACACTACTTTTACAACTTTATTCTTTAAAACAAACTTTGCAAATAAGAAACGCACAAGTGGCCCCATAATAATTAATTGCAACGGATACGCCATCATAAAGTTTTTAATAAAAATTGAGAAATACATTGAAACGAATGAGTCACCATGTAGTCCATTATGTAAATACATCATAGCCATACCGAAAAATGACATAAAGAACACCATTCCAATTACCATTGCTGTCGCCATTGCAATAATAATATTTATTTTCTTCGATTTATCAAACGGTAACATGAATACAATTTTTTTCGCACAAGGTCCAACGATACACATTTCAATTAATAGTGCAATAATGAATCCGATTAATAGTTCTAATGCGATCTCCTTAATATGAATTGGCCCTCCTGATCCATTCATTAGTAAATTGTAAAACGTCATTACGATAACCATCCCAAGGCACATCATCATACCAAATTGGAGGTTTTCCTTTCTTGTTGTTGGCAAAATTCATCATCCTTTCTCTTTGAGTCTTTGTCATTATATCGATATTGGAAACCCCTTCGTAAGTGAACATTTTGTGAACAAATTTAAAACGCTTTCACATTTTTCCTTTACTTTCATCCCAAATTCTCAATTTTACTTATAAAGGTTTTATATATTTCAATGTTGAACTACTACATTGAAACATTACTACTAGGAGGAGAACCATGAATGAACAAGGATTTTTCGTATATCATATCGTAACAAGGAAGAAAATGAAGATCGGACAGATCATTCAATTTAATAAAAATCAAACAAATACCCTATTCCACTTCTTTTTTGAAAGAGAACATTTAAATTCTAGTGGTAAAGATTCTATGCAAATTTTAAAAGAGCATTATACAAATGAAGAATTACATATAAAGAATGAAAATGCTACAGTAGTTATGAATTACATGGATCAAACAATTAGAGCCATTAGAGAAACGATTGTGGAAATGATTAGACTGCAAGAATATCCTAATTATCCGTCAAGATTGTCTTGTTTATATGCTGCTAAAAGCTATGAAGATGCTTTGAAATGGAAAGCGTTATTTGATTCTTACAATCGAGAAGTTTTGCAGATTGTTAAACTACGAGTAATCGGAAATTCTTTTGAAGGTGACGGGAATCTTTTACCGAAAGAAGATGCTATTCCTTTTTCTCAAAAAATGGAACAAGCTAGAGAATATTGGAAAGGAAATGTGAATAACGAACTCCCTGAGCTACTCATTAATGGCGAAATTGAAGTAGTCGAGATTATTGATGACTTTTCATAACTTCAAATTTAATTTCAAAAAGAGTATTGCACTTACTCTCAATACTCTTTTTGTATAATTTAATGCTATTTGATTAGATTTGTATTTTACAGATTATTCATTTCATAACCATTTACAAAAAACGTTATTGTTTCTAATTCATCTTCATTTAATTCTCTATCTATGTCTCGTTTATACGCTTCCTTTATCTTCCCTTCATCGCCTTTATGTATTTCAGTATAAGTTCCTACTGTTTTTAGTAAACGCATTTCTTGTAAAAACTCATCCCGATTTATAGCTGTCCCATGAGAAAGGATATAGGTTTCAGCATCAAATTTTTCTAATTCATCTATTAATGCAAACGTTCTTTTCGTCGTATAGTTCCACTTTGAAGAAAAGATATCTACATATATACAGTCTCCTAAAAATAATATCTTTTCTTCTTTCACGTAAATAACAACTGAATCATGTGCATGATCTCCGCCCACATGTTTTAACACACATGTCACTCCACCAAGGTCTAATTCAATTTGATCCTGGAACGTTAAGGTTGGAAGAATAATTTTAATATTTCTCGCTTTTTCTTCAAACTCTTTTTTTATGCAATCCGCACAAAATGCAATTTCAGTACCCTCTTTCACGCGTGCATCCAACGCTTCATCTGTCCATTCATAAGATACTATTGACTGCATTTCTTTTTTCGTTTCAGCGTGCGAAATAGTTAATGCATTCTGTAATACAGATAATCCAAAAATATGATCCCAATGCCAATGCGTTAGTGCTACAAAATCAGGATTCGATACATTTTTTTCTTTTAACATTTCTAAAAATAATTGTGCATGTTCCTCTGAATTCCCTCCATCGATCATTAACGTTTTTTCTTTTCCAACGACCATTCCTAATATAGGTCTATCTGTTTCAGAAACTGGTGTCATATACCAAAATGAGTTTCCTATTTTTTCAATTTGTTGCATTACAAAACCCTCCATTTACTACTACTCTCTTCAATTTCCACCACTTTAAATTTCTGCAATCTAACATAATAACTATTTCACTTTATTCATATACTGTTCTTGTACATGCTGCATTAAATCTCTCATCTTCTTTTCAGCAGGATGTTCTTGATTCTCTGGTACCTCTCTGCCATTTGCTGAAAATTTTTGAGAACATGCTGTACGAGTTACTTCTAAGTTTGCAACTGGAAATTCCCACGAATTTTCGCTTCTACTTCCAGTTGAAGCAAAGTGTATACAGCTCGAATCAATTTTTGTACGCTGACCTTCTTTATTTACTGTGTAATATAAATCGTTTACCGTGCCATATTTCATATTTTTTGTAGATGTCAAAGCAGTCCCGTCGGCTGCAAAAGTGACAATACTAAACTCCTCTTCCTTCGGTAACAACTTAGCACCAGGTACGTTGTACACAACAATCAAATCCCCTTCGTACTCTTCAGGAATTAAGTATATAGTATCTGTAGTTTCTTTACCAAAACTAATACATCCGCTTAATAAAAACATAAATACGATTCCGAAACA
>NZ_JAKUFF010000106.1:0-11433 GCF_022663305.1 Bacillus cereus group sp. BfR-BA-01408
TTGGTTGTGGTGACTTAATTATATCAAAAATGGACGATTCTTTTTTATATTTTCCGTAAAGAAAGAGGTTGCCCAAAAGTAGCTATTCAGCTACTTTTGGGACAACCTCTTTTTATAAACTTAAATTAAATCCCACTTCACAATAAGCCCTAAATGCGTAAGACCACCGCCAAATCCGTATAGTAAAAGTGTGTCTCCGTTACTTAATTTTCCTTCTTTTCTAGCTAAATCTAGTGCGAGTGGAATAGAGACGGAAGATGTATTCCCCATAAATTCCACACTCGTTAATGTTTTTTGTATTGGAATTTGAGATTTTTCACAAATAGATTCGATCATTCGTAAATTAGCACTATGAGGAATGAACCAGTCTATATCATCCTTTTGCATATTTGCGGTATGTAATAGTTCTTTTATCCCTGTTGGCACCGTGCGTGTTGCCCATTTATATACTTCTCTTCCATTTTGCACGATTTTTTCATTTGTTTGCAGTGGTGTACCATTCATAGTTGTAGATAAGTTTGTTCTGTATAGATGAATACCACCGTCCCCATTTGTTCCCATGTGTGCGGCAATAAAGCTGGGTTTGTTTTCATCTCTTTCTAATAAAATAGCTCCAGCACCATCGCCAAATAAAATGCAGGTCGTTCTATCGGTGTAATCAGTAACTTTTGATAATGTCTCTGTCGCTATGACAAGTACTTTTTTATGTGATCCAGAAGTAATCAAGCTATTACCGACGTGCAAGCCATATGTGAAACCAGCGCAAGTGGCATTTAAATCAAATGCCATTGTATGAGGTATGTTGAAGTATTGTTGTATTTGGCAAGCGACACTAGGGAAAACGTAATCAGCAGTAGTAGTAGCAACAATGATACAGTCGACATCTTCTAAGTTTTTCTTATATGTTGTACATAAATTTTCAATTGCTTTAATGGCTAAGTGTGAGGAGTATTCTTCTTCGCTAGCAATCCTTCTTTCCTTCATTCCTGTTCTTTGTACAATCCATTCATCATTCGTATCGATCATTTTTTCTAAATCATTATTAGAGAGTATTTGATTTGGAACATGAGTACCAATTGCAGTAATACAAGATTTAGAATTCATAGGAACAGCTCCTAACTTTATTTTATAACCTGATACTAATATCAGGTTATAAAAATGTCAATATAGATTTTGGGTGTATTGAACGACTTAGCTTACTATGAAGGAATTTAGCGAGTGTTGTAAAAAATAATATACGAGAAGTTTTTAAAATTGATAATGAAGTGAGTTGAGCTCCTTGAAAACAGTTTTACGCATGTTGCCTGTTGTCATTATTTGTAGCTTTATTCTTATTATTTTTTCAGAGAAATCGTATGCTTGTGATTGTATTAACGTATCAGCAGAAGAGGCCTTTCAAAAAAACGATGTAGTGTTTGAGGGAAAAGTAATTGAGGTTGGAAGGAAAGAAGGGGTTGGAATTGAAGTATTATTTGAAGTGAAGAAAATTTGGAAAGGGATAAATTCTTCGCAAATTATTGTATATACAAATGGTGGTGATTGTGTGTTTCACTTTGTGGAAGGAGGAGAGTACTTAATATATTCTTCTCAAAGAGGATCTGAAAAACAATTATACACAAATAGTTGTAGTGGAACGAAGAGATTAGATGAGGCAGGGGCGGACAAAGTTACTTTAAGTCAAATTGCAAAAGAATCTGTTCCGACAAAGAAAGTCGATTTAAAAGGTGGCATGTTGAACGTTTTAAGCTGGTGGCAAGTTGTTACTCTTTCTGTAGGTCTGTTACTGATAGTAGCTCTTGTGATTTTTATTGTAAGAAAAAAGCGCAAAAAATGACGATTAAAGTAAAAATACAAAGATTTTCTTTCAGTTTCTATAGGTGGTTTAACCTTGTGAAAGCGAATTACTTATGCTACACTTTATGTAACTTAAAATGAACGGAGGGGCTTCCTTTGATCTTAATCAGATTACGTCTCAATACTTTGTGCCAATAATTGAATAGCGCTCAAAGGCTCTGTCTGTGTGCAGAGTGAACGGGATTGGTCTGCCTATTTTAAAGGAACCCTTTATTAAGCTTATATGTGAAAAAGAGGGAGGGACGAATACGCCCTCTTTTTGTTTTGCCTTTATAAATAGAATGGGATCGTATAGGTGAACACTTATAGTGGATACGTATACGATCTTGGGACTTTTTAACTATGAGATAGGATGAAAGCACAACTTTCTTCTATTTCTTTGGTGAACCCTTATCCGTTTACGAAAACACAGGCAGCGACCTGTGTTTTTTATTTTACGTAATCGAAATGGAGGAATAAATATATGGAAGAATTATTACAAAGAGCAGTTTTAGTTGGAGTAAATTTAGGTAATGAGGATGATTTTGCATATTCGATGGAAGAGCTAACGAATCTTGCAGAAGCTTGTGATGTAGAGGTAATTGGACAAGTGACGCAAAATTTACAACGTGTAAATCCATCCCATTATATTGGAAAAGGAAAGATTGAAGAAGTAGCAGCCTATGTAAATGAAGTAGGTGCGAATATGGTAATCTTTAATGACGAATTATCGCCTTCTCAAATTCGAAATTTAGAAGCAGATTTAGATTGTAAAGTAATTGACCGTACCATATTAATTTTAGATATTTTTGCGCAACGTGCGAAAACGAAAGAAGCGCAGTTGCAAGTAGAAGTGGCCCACCTTCAGTATATGATGCCTCGTTTAATTGGTCTTCGTGAATCGTTAGGAAGACAGAGCGGCGGTGTTGGTACGAAAAATAAAGGTGTCGGTGAGAAGAAATTAGAGTTGGATCGTCGTAAAATTGAAGAACAAATTTCAGTTTTAAATAAAGATTTAGAAGCTCTTGTTGCGCAGCGTCAAACGCAGCGAAAACAACGTAAGAAAAATGAAATTCCTGTTGTAGCATTAGTAGGTTATACGAACGCGGGAAAATCAACGACGATGAATGCGATGCTTGAAATTTATAATGGTACAGAAGAAAAACAAGTATTTGAAAAAGATATGTTATTCGCGACGTTAGAAACATCGGTGCGAAATATTGATTTGCCAGATAACAAATCATTTTTATTAACGGATACAGTTGGATTTGTAAGCAAATTACCGCATCACCTTGTGAAAGCGTTCCGTTCAACGTTAGAAGAAGTAGCGGAAGCAGACCTACTTATTCACGTTGTAGATTACGCAAATCCAAATTACGAACAGTTAATTGATATTACAAATGAAACGTTAAAGAAAATTGGAGTAGAAAATATTCCAACCATTTATGCTTATAACAAATCAGATATGGTAGATGTTGAAATTCCAAAAGTACAAGAAGACCGCGTTTATTTATCAGCGAAGAAACATGTTGGGATAGAAGAGCTTGTCGAAATGATTCGTTCACACATTTATAAAGAGTATACGAAGTGTGAAATGTTAATTCCATATGATCAAGGACAGGTAGTTTCTTATTTCAATAATCATGCGCACGTCCTATCTACGAGTTATGAAAACGAAGGTACGAAACTAGAAGTAGAATGTAAGACGAGCGATTACGAAAAGTATAAGCGTTTTGCAATGTAATAAAAAAGGCGATCCTAATATGTTTTAGGATCGCCTTTTTCTTATTCTGTAATAGAGGCCCACTTATAAGAAAAAATTCCTGCAAATGGACGAACAACAACATCTTTTACTGTTGGACGTTCTAAATATACGAGTCCTGATTGGAAGATTGGAGCGATAGCTGCATCATCTTCAAGTAAGATTTTCTCAGCATCTTGGAACGCTTTCCAACGTGCTGGTAAGTCAGTTACTAAAGTAGAGCTCGTTTTCTCAATTAATTCGTCGTATTGTTTGTTTGAGTAACTCATCTTATTAAACGGTCCGTCTGTAACGAACATATTTAAAAATGTTGTAGGATCAGGATAATCTGGTCCCCATGTAGAAAGTGAAATGTCATAATCACCATTTCCTTCACGATCTAAAAATGCTTTTACTGGAAGGGGGTGTAATGTGATTTTTAAGCCAGGTAAGTTTTTCTCTAGTTCACCTTTTAAAAACTCACTAATTTTTTTATCGTTAGATTCATCAGTTGTTATGATTGAAAGAGAAGCGTTTTGTAAATTTGTTTCTTTTTTCGCAGTTTCCCATAGTGTTTTAGCTTCTTTCACATTTGTTTCTACTTTTACATTACTTGTACTGCGAAAATCTTTATTGTCAGGTCCTTTTACGAATCCTTTCGGAACGAATGCATTCGCAGGTATAGAACCATTGTTTAAAATCGTTGTTGCGATTCCTTGTTTATTAAAAGCAAGAGAAATAGCTTTACGAGCATTTTTGTTTGCTAATAAAGGATTCTTTTGACTAAATCGGAAAAACGTCACAGAAGGACGTTCCATTTTCTTTAAGCTCGGATCTTTTTGATACTTATCAACAAACTCTGAATTAATTGTAATTCGGTCTACTTGTTTGCTTTCAAATAAATTAACAGCTGTTGAAGTATCTTTTACGATATTTACATTAATTTCATTTAACTTCACATTTTTATTATCCCAATAGTTCGGGTTTTTCGTCATTTTATAACTTGTATCATGTTTCCATTCGCTTAATTGAAACGGCCCGTTATAAACTACATTTGCAGCTTCAAGTCCGTAATTTTTCCCTTGTGCTTCTACAACTTTTTGGTTTTGAGGATAAAATGTTGCAAACCCCATTAAACCTAAAAAGTATGGAACAGGGTGTTCTAACTGTACTTCAAGTGTTTTATCATCAATTGCCTTTACACCAAATGAATCAATTGGTAATTCTTTTTTATTTATTTTTTCAGCGTTTTTAATATCGAACATAATGTGTGCGTATTCAGAAGCAGTTTCTGGATTTACGGCACGTTTCCATGCATATTCAAAATCATGAGCAGTTACTGGATCGCCATTTGACCATTTTGAATCGTGTAATATAAATGTATATGTTTTTCCGTCTTCACTCAGTTTGTATGATTCAGCAGCTGCAGGAACAGGTTTATTGTCAGGACCAGGCATATATAATCCTTCCATTACGTTGTTTAATGCAGCGTAAGAAAACCCATCGGTTGCGACAGATGAATCAAGTGTAGAAATTTCCCCAGCTTCTACAATGTTTAATACTTGTTTTGAAGATGCTTTTTTCTTTTCTCCGGTAGTTGTTGCCTCTTGTTTTTGACCACATGCTGTTAAAAACATAGATAGTGTGATTGAGAGTGCAACGATCCCTTTTGTTTTTTTCTTCATATTTGTCAACCTTCCCTTCATCTCTGCCTTAGTATAAAAGAAAATATAGAAAATTTCTATAAATAAATCCGATAAAGCGTATAGAAAAAATATATTATGTGAAAAGTGATATTTCTGGAAAAAGAAATGAAACCAGTATAGAATAGAAATGTTTCAAAAGTCAGAATTTATTACACCTACTGTAATAAATATATATTTTGTACAGGAAGGAGAAATACACATATGCAGGCAGTTTCGCAAAAAAACAGAGTAGAAACACCGACAATATATCGAATATTATTTGCGATTAGCTTCGGTCATTTTTTAAATGATTCGATGCAAGCAGTTGTGCCCGCTTTATTTCCTATTTTGGAAAAAACGATGAATTTATCCTATATGCAAGTAGGGTGGATTGCGTTTGCATTAAATATGACGTCATCGATTATGCAGCCGGTTTTTGGTATGTATTCGGATAAGAAGCCGTCACCATTTTTATTACCGCTCGGTATGTTTTCAAGTATGCTCGGGATGATCGGACTTGCATTTGCACCGAATTTTATTATTGTTATTATTTCTGTTTTATTTATCGGATTAGGTTCCGCAGTCTTTCATCCAGAAGGTGCCCGAGTGGCTTATATGGCGTCCGGTGCAAAGCGGGGATTAGCGCAAGCGATTTATCAAGTGGGAGGAAATACAGGGAACTCCTTAGCTCCTATTTTTACAGCGTTAATTTTCGTTCCGCTCGGTCAAATTGGTTCTTTAGGTTTTACAGCCTTTGCAGCGGTAGGCATTGTATTATTAATTTTCGTATCAAATTGGTATAGAAATGAATTAGCAACTGGCGCTGTGAGAAGAAAAAAGAGGGCTGCGCTTGAGGCGGAACATGCGATTGTAAGTACACATATTAAATTTGTTATTTTACTTCTTGTTTTTCTTACTTTTGTACGCTCTTGGTACGGTGCTGGTATCGGGAATTTTTATCAATTTTACTTAATTGAGCATTACGGTTTATCGATAAAAAATGCTCAGTATTTCGTATTTGCATTTATGATTGCTGGTGTGTTAGGAACTTTCTTCGGTGGTCCATTAGCAGATCGATTTGGAAAGAAAACAATTATTGTATTTTCAATGCTAGGTTCAGCCCCACTTGCACTTTTATTACCTCACGTTTCGCTCGTATGGGTCGTACCGCTATTTTTATGTATCGGTTTTATTAGTTCAAGTAGTTTTAGTGTAATTGTTGTATATGCGCAAG
This sequence comes from Bacillus cereus group sp. BfR-BA-01408, assembly GCF_022663305.1. Classification (NCBI taxonomy): domain Bacteria; kingdom Bacillati; phylum Bacillota; class Bacilli; order Caryophanales; family Bacillaceae; genus Bacillus; species Bacillus cereus group sp. BfR-BA-01408. Next base: position 6,494 of record NZ_JAKUFF010000106.1, read on the forward strand.
AGCTTGTTCCTGGAAAAGTAGGAATGGTATCAGGATTAATTGTAGGGCTTGCGTTTGGACTCGGTGCTTTAGGCTCTGTTGTTCTTGGGAAATTGGCTGACATATATAGTCTACAATTCATTATGTTACTATGTAGTTGTCTACCATTAATTGGACTTACTTCATGGTTACTACCAAATGATAAGAAAACGATAGAATAGGGGATACGCTATGAAATTATGTGAAAACGTAACAGAATTAATAGGAGATACACCTGTCGTCAGATTATCTAAATTTATTCCGGAAGACGCAGCAGATGTGTATGTAAAACTAGAAATGTTTAATCCATCACGCAGCGTGAAAGACCGTGCTGCCTATAATTTATTGCACGTTGCAGAAGAGAATGGTCATATTAAACCAGGAGATACAATTATTGAGCCAACAAGTGGTAATACAGGGATAGGTTTAGCGATGAACGCGGCTGCAAAAGGGTATAAAACGATTTTAATTATGCCGGATAATATGTCTAAAGAAAGAATTAACTTATTGAAAGCATACGGAGCAGAAGTAGTTTTAACACCGGCAGAACAAAGAATGCCAGGAGCAATTGCGAAGGCGTTAGAACTACAAAAGCAAATTCCAAATAGTTTTATTCCGCAGCAATTTGAAAATCCAGCAAACCCGAATATTCACCGTTATACGACTGCACTTGAAATTTATGAACAAATGGATGGAGAGCTCGATGCTTTTGTAGCAACTGCTGGAACGGGTGGAACTATTACAGGGACTGGAGAAACGTTAAAAGAGAAACTACCAAACTTATATATCGCAGTAGTAGAACCGAAAGGATCTCCCGTACTATCGGGAGGTGTTCCGGGTCCTCATAAACTAGTAGGAACAAGTCCGGGATTTATCCCGAAAAACTTAAATACAGAAGTGTATAACGAAATTATTCAAATTGCAGACGAAGAGGCTTTAACGACAATGAGAAACTTAGCTAGACAAGAGGGATTGTTAGTTGGGCCGTCTTCAGGCGCTTCTGTTTACGCAGCGATTATGATCGCAAAACGCTTAGGCGCTGGTAAAAAAGTTTTATGTATTGCACCTGATACAGGGGAGCGGTATTTGAGTATGGGATTATTTGAATGAAAATGATAAAAACACCTTACTCGTGAAATTGTTACGAGTAAGGTGTTTGTTTTAGGTTGTAAAGAGGGGGAGAATAAAAATGAAACTATTAAAACCAACACATGAATATAGTGGAGAAATTATGGAATATAAACATGCGTTTTTACAATCAGGAGAACAACCACATGGCAGTAGTTCTTTACAAAATTTTGATTCTCTCGATGAATGGTTTGAAAAAGTGAATATACAAGAACTTGAGGAAAACTTAAAAGCTAATCGAGTACCATCTAGTCAATTTTTAAGTTTTGAAAAAGGGGAACTTATAGGTTTTGTGAATATTAGACATCGATTAAACGAAGAATTATTGCGGGAAAGTGGTCATATTGGATATAGTGTACATCCAAATAAACGTCGTCAAGGTTACGCGACAAAACAATTGAAACTCGCATTATATGAAGCGCAAAAGTTAGGGTTGCAGAAAGTGTTAATAACTTGCGATAAAGCTAATATTGCTTCGGCTAAAACGATTCAAAAGGTTGGCGGTGTGCTAGAAAATGAAGTAGTTTCTTCTCATACTGGGGAAATTGTTCAGCGTTATTGGGTAGAAATATGATTTAGTGGAACATTGAAAAGGGAGTGCAATGCATAATATCGAAATAGATAAATGAAAAGTTAAATGTGTACTGCAATTATAGGGGGAAATGAAGTGGAATTAAAAGAGAAAGCAATAGAAATGTCGGAGGTTTATAGGCAAAATCCGAAAGTGGAGGCTATTATTTTAGCTGGTTCAGTAGCTAGAAAGCTAGAAGATGAACATTCAGATATAGAACTACATATTTTATGGTCAATGCCACCAGAGGATGAGGATCGTAAAGGGCCTATTAACTATATTGGTGGAACAATTTTGTCATACCATCCTTACGAGGAAGAAGAATGGTCAGAAACATATTTGACGAAAGAAGGAATTAAATTAGAGATTAGTAACTTTTTAACAGAAACAGTAGAGAAAGTTATTGAGGATGTGGTGGTTCAATATGATATAAGTTATGAAAAACAATGTATCGTATCATCCATTCATGATGGTGTTAGTTTGTATGGAGAAGAGAAAGTACATGAATTAAAAGATAGGGTGTTGGCATATCCAGAAGACCTAGCGAAACGGATGATTTCAGAAAATCTTTGGTTAAGCAATCGCTGGCATAATCGAGAGGCTCTTTTAAAGCGAAAAGATTGGCTTATGCTATATGATGTTATTTGTGAAGCGCAAAGAAATATATTTGGGGTCTTATTTGGTTTGAATAAAATGTATGTACATCACCCAGCGTTTAAATGGATGCCATATAATGTGGAACGAATGATTATTAAGCCTGAAAACTTATATGAGCGTATGGCGAATACGTTAATAGGGAAACCGGAGTATAGTGTACAAGAGTTAGAAGTGTTAATCGAGGAGCTATTACAGTTAGTAGAACACCATGCTCCGGAATTACATATTGCTGAACAGCAAAAGCGTATTCAATATGCGAAATAAAAAACAAAGAGATGTAACCCTTGTTACATCTCTTTGTTTTTTATTTTACTAATTTCCCCAGTATAGGTAAGCGTTGAATTCTATCACCGAGAATATGTGAAGCAAGTCCACTTGTTAATACGAATAAAAGGTAAACAAGTCCTCCTGCAGCGCCACATATAACGACAATGAGAAGTGATTCCATATAAGTTTTTCCAGGAATTAACCATGTTAAAATTGATTTTAATGCCATCACAACAGCAGACATTGCTGCAGAGTAAATTGTAATAAGAAATACTGTTTTTGCTGTCTCACTAATTTTAAATTTCGCAAACTTAACGATGCAGTACAACATAATACTATTGGAAACGAGGTATCCAAGAATGGTTCCAAGTACAGCACCGTGTCCGCCAAATAAATGTAAGAGCGGTGTATTTACTACAACTTTAACGAGAATCCCGGCTGAGAATGCAATCATTGTTTTTCTTTGATAATCGATTCCTTGTAAAATAGCTGCTGAGACTGTGAAAATCGCACTTAATATAGCAGACGGTGCAAATGAAATTAAATATTGTGATCCACCAAGTGCGATTTCAGGATTTACATAAACCATGCGGAATGCATCGTAAGCGATGCTAGCAAGACCAAATGCAGCCGGGATCGTGAAGAATAACAAGACTTGAAATATCTTTGAAATTTGTTCTTGTAATTCTTCTAATTTCCCGCTTGTATAAGATTTCGTTATAGCCGGAATGATCGTTAAGGAGAATCCAGTTGCAAGTGAAGCTGGAATCATAATTAACTTTTGGGCATAGTTCGTTATATAAGCGAAAACTGCATTTGCTGTTTCTAACGGCTCTCCCATCGCTCTAAGGACATCAGCTACAGTATATTGATCTACTAACGTGTAAAGTGGAATTGCGATGCCGACAAATACAATTGGGATTGCATAGCGAAGTAATTCTATATAAATATTTTTTAATGGGATATTGGATGCTCTTGATTTTAATTCACCTTCGGGAGGTTTTAACCCATTATATTTTTTCCAGTACATCATTAAAATAGAGACGCTTGCAAGTGCTCCAATAACAGCACCAAACGTAGCAACTGCAACCGAAGAAGCTACTGAACCCCCTAATAATTTTGAGACGATGAAGCTACCAACTAAAATGAAAACAACACGTGCAATTTGTTCCACGACTTGAGAAACAGCACTTGGCTTCATATGTTGAAAACCTTGGAAATAACCACGTGTAACACTCATAGCTGGTACGATAATAAGTGCAAAACTTAATGCTCGCATCGTAAGTGTTACGTCAGCGATAAATTGTGGATCTGGCGTTTTCGAGCGAATAATAAATTGTGATATGTACGGTGCTCCAATAAATAAAATTAAAAATCCTAAAAATCCCATAAACAACATTAATTTTACACTAGAGTTGTATAATTTTTTGCTTGTACTATAATCACCAAGCGCATTATGCTTTGCAACGAATTTGGAAACGGCAATAGGAATACCCGCTGTTGAAAAGCTTAATAAAATCCCGTACCAAGAGTATGCATATCCATATAAAGCAACCCCTTGCGTTCCAACTAGTAATTGAAAAGGGAAGAAGTATATAAAACCTAATATACGTGAAATCATTGTGGCCCCGCTTAATAAAGCAGTTCCTTTTAAAACTTTTGACGTAGACAAAATTATTTCCTCCTACTCTTGCTGTCTTGCATTCATCGTATACTACTATAAACCTGCTAGGGAAGTTAATACAGTATAAACCATAAATGTTCTAATACTATTCATTTAAAAGTCATATTTTGAATTTTTAAATAGAATGTAATACATAAAAATTCAAAATATAAGTTGACACTATTTTTAATGTATGATAAAAATGATAGTAATCAATTCGGAAAATAATATTTGGGCAATGAAAGGGTATAGTAGTGAATATCTCCCTATTTCAGAGAGCTGATGGTTGGTGTGAATCAGTATATAGATTATTCATGAAGTTCGTCCTGGAGCATCTTTCATAAATCTCACATTATGAGGAAATGAAAGACGGTAGTTTATACCGTTATCAAATAAAGTGGTGAAGATTGTTTCACAACTAGGGTGGTACCGCGATATTTATCGTCCCTACGTATTTACGTAGGGACGTTTTTTATTTAGGTCTTACTTTGTTGTGGCTTCATAACTAGGGTGGTACCGCGATAATTTATCGTCCCTACGTATTTGCGTAGGGACGTTTTTTATTTAGGTCCTAACTTTGGTGTATCTTCATAACTAGGGTGGTACCGCGATATTTTTGTCGTCCCTACGTATTTA
>NZ_JAKUFF010000107.1:0-11144 GCF_022663305.1 Bacillus cereus group sp. BfR-BA-01408
ATAAAAAAAGAACGGCTGTCTAATTGAGATTTCTCAGGTCCCAATCTGACAGAAAAAGTAGAGTTACTGACAATAACTTTACTCCCCGGTGAATACACGTTGCTGTCAACAACTTGTATTCCATTTACACACTGCAACACCAGTATGTAAAATTCTCCGTCCGTTCTAGTTAACTATGTTATTAGAGATATAAAAATATCTGTATTTAGTATAGTTAATTAGAGCTAGATTGTAAAGGTAGAAATCCGTATTTAAGTTTGTTTGAATATGGAGAAAACTCTGTCTTTTATCTACTTTCCAGAGAATTTTTGAGGTGAGCAGTGTTATAACTGCTCACCTTCTTTATTGTCAAAAATCTAGTGGAAAGGAGATTTAACATGGATAAAGCGCAACAAGCAATCGAATTGATTTTACATGATGGGTTACGAAAATATAAATATAAAAACTCAAGAGCTAGCATATCCATGTTAGACTCTCAGGATTCTAGTATCAAAATGGATGACAGATTTGTATTTATTACACGTACAAAAGAAGATTTAACGAACTCATATGGTACAAAGGGAGTTGTATTGACTTCTCAAGAAACAGTACTGGACCATATTGGACAAGCTACACATTGGACTCCAAATATTTTTAGAGTGGGAACGTACATAGATAGAAACAGAAAGATCATTAAAGGGCATGAAGAACGAAATTTAAAACAAATTAATTGTTTTACTGTTGATATTGATACAAAAGACCTTACTCCAGGGGAAATCGTACTTGCAGCAATGGACAAGCAGTTAGGAATGCCTACAGTTATTGTTGAAAGTGTGAAGGGATACCAGGTTTATTTTGTGTTGGATAAACCATTATTTATTTCGAATAAGAACGATTTCCGGGGATTACGTAGTGCAAAAAGAATCAGTGAGAACATCAGAAAAGCTCTAAGTGTTCTTTTACCTGGTGTTGATTTGACATGTAATGATTTCGGATTCTTCCGTATGCCAAATGAAGATAACATAGTATGGTTTGATGCAAACAGTACATGTAATTTATCTCATTTAATTGAATGGTCTAAAGATCAAGATATCGGCCATCGTAGAAGTTTATTTACGGTTATTTCAAATAAGCAAATTAAAACTACGCAAATTACTGAAGGATGGGTGCAAAAGGTATTAGCATGCACACATATCAGAGGTCAAAAAGGCGTATTTGGACGTGATAACGCTGTATTTACACTTGCGTTAGCATGCTATTCTTCAAGAATGACTCAAGATGAGGCATATAATTTACTGGATGAATTTAATACAAGCCTAAAAAGCCCTTTGAAAAATTCAAGTATTCAAAAGGCTATTCGTAGTGCTTTTTCAGGTAAATATAAAGGCGCAAACAAAGAGTACATCAATCAAATTTTAGAAATTTGGTCAGATAGAAAGGTAACATTTTCAACTCTAGTACCATCGCAGTATTGGTATAAACATAAGAAAGCACGCAAGGATCGTGTGCGTAGTCATTGGTATGAGTGGGAACAAGATATCATTGACTTCTTAAACGTGCAAAAAAATACCGAAAAAGGATTCGTATATTTTACTCAAAAAGAAATATGTGAAGTGTTGCGAATTCCAAGAAGTACGTTAAACAATGTGCTAAAGAAATCAAAGAAAATATATCTCCATGTGATCGGTAAAGGTAGTCAACGACAAACTGGACTGTCTACTTTGTTGTTGCTTTTTAATAATGCTATTGGTCGTACAACAGAACAAAAAGAGTTGTACTTGGAGTTTATTCAATCAATCGTCCCTGGAGCTGCAGAGCGATTATATGATCTACTCCCAAGGGATAACAGTGATTCTATCACACTAAATACGGGCTAATTTGGTACTTTGTCCACTATGCCAATACATATTTCTATTATAGTTTTTTTCTTTTTGGTTTTCTGTATGAACTACAGTACGTGAAATTATTTATTGGCCTTTTATTTTGTTTGGAGGTTGTTTAGATTTTATTTTTATGATCGATTGTTTGTTCTTTACAAGGTGTATTTTTACTACAGTATGTTCTGTTTAAATTACTGGATTTTTTTATTAGATGCTTTTTTAGACATCGATAAAAGGAGCATTAAATTGTTTGTAATAGGGAAAAATTAGATGTTTTGAAATGCATGGTGAGGTGCGAGAGGATATTCGAAGTTCTGATGGGATTGATAGATTTATTATCTAGATGCAGTGTGCTGAAAAAAGTAGACTAAACAAAAGTAATTTCAAAATATACAATAAAAGTTGATTTTGAAGTTACTTTATGTTTAGTTTTCTTATGTTTATTTTTCTTTCGGAAGAACAATGCCTTTATACAATTGAACTGTAATGAAGTAGTAAATTGAGTAAATGACTATGAAAATTATTATTGGAAGCCAAATACGGAAATATGGATCGATTAGGATGAACGAAAAGATGTTCATACCAACTAATACATGTGTAATCCCTACAATCGCTGGGAATAGGAATATTAAGAATAATTCTTTATAAATTGACTTTGTTAATAATTCACGGCGCACCCCGATTTTACGAAGCATTTGATAACGCGTAATATCGTTTGATGCCCCAGATAGAATTTTAAACATTAAACAGCTTGCCATCATTGCTAAGAAAGCAATTCCTAAGAAGAAGCCCATAAATACTGTCCCGCTCGAAATGCCGTAAAAACCAGTATATATCGCGTATTTACTTGGTATATCATCAATTTTTATATTTTTATATTTGATTAATTGTAACTCGTCAATTTTTTTCCATTCTTTTGTGTATGTTAAGAAATTATCTGTTTTTCCAATGAATACAGTACCTTCTGTATCTTTTAAGCTATCATATATTTTTTGATCGACAATTTTAATTGTTCGATCGGGATGCACGTAAGAGGGCTCCAGTGTTCCGAAGGCATCCTTCCACTCTGCCGAAATTAAATTATCTGCACCTTCGGAAAATTCTCCTACTGGTAGCTTTTCAGAAGCTCTTTTTTTCACTTTAGAAGGATCTTTTACTCCTTCTTTAATATATTTAACATTTTTTACGAAAGGACGATTTTTTTCTAAATCTTCTTTTACATAATAAACATATTTATCGTCTGTTTTATAGCGATATTCGCTGTTCTCTTTAAAGGTAATATCATTTAAGATTTTCTTTTCTTCAGTCGTTGGATTATGAATCGTAACATCATAAATTGCAAGAGTATCTACATTCATCATAACGTTATTTTTAAATGCCATACCACCTGAGATTGCCCCCGCTCCAAGCGCAACTAACATCGTTACTGTCGCTAGTACGTTTGTTAAGCTGTTAATACGGAAGTTTAACTGTGCAAATGTAAAAGCATTAAGTCCTTTTTCAGTACGTTTTTTATTACTTTTCATCTTTTTAATAATAAGAGGTAGGAACGTTCCAAATAACATGTAAGTTCCAGACGTTACAGTAATTAAAGCAATAAAAATCCCAGATAGCTTTAACTTATCCATGTAAATCATAGAAGCATAGCCAATTGTTAATAAAATAATCCCCAATACTGCAAAGATAACAGTCTTCGCACCTTTTACAGAAACACGATCTGTTTTTGAATTTGCATGTACAAGTTGTAGGACTGTAATACGTGATAATTTGATACTATTTATAATTGCTGATAATACAAATAGCACAAAGAAGAAAACACAAGTAACAATCATGGAGGAAATATAAAATGCTTCATAACCACCTGCAGTAAAATCCAGTTGTTGCATTAGTAGTTTACCAATTACTTGTGCAAGCCCTACACCTACTGCAATCCCGATTACAAGGGAGGCAGCACCTAATACAATTGTTTCGATGAACATAAGAAATGTAACCTTATGTTTTTTTGCTCCTAACATCATATACATACCTAATTCTTTTTGACGAAGCGATAATAAGAATGAGTTTGCATATATAATATAGAAGAATGTAATAATTGCTAATAATATTGAACCGGCTTGGAATACTATTCCAATTTCGCTAATAATAGAGTTTGCCTTAAGAAATGCTTCGTTTAACGCTAATGTTTGGAACATATAAAAAATTGAAATGGACATGACAAGACCAACAAGTAAGACGATATAGTCCTTTAACTTACTTTTTAGTCCTGACATAGAAAGTTTAAATAACATGCCTGAACCTTCTTTCTTATGCTTTTTGTTTACCTAAGTCTGCAATTACATCTAAAATCTCTTTATAAAACAACTCACGTGCACCAGTGCGGTGAAGTTCTTTGTATAACGTTCCGTCTTGAATGAATAAAATACGCTGACAGTAACTTGCACTATATGGATCATGTGTAACCATCATGATTGATACGCCCTGTTCTTCATTTAAGTTTGTCATCGCATCTAAAAGACTTGTAGCATTTTTAGAATCAAGCGCTCCTGTTGGCTCGTCCCCTAAAATTATAGCTGGTTCATGCACAAGCGCACGTGCGGCTGCTGAACGTTGCTTCTGTCCACCAGATACTTCAGATGGATATTTTTGAAGTATAGCTGAAATACCTAACATATCCGCTACTTTCTCTACTTTCGGTCCAATCTTACGTGATGGAACACCTTGAAGCGAAAGTGGAAGTGCAATGTTTTCATAAATAGATAAGTTCTCTAATAAGTTAAAGTCTTGGAAGATGAACCCTAATTTTTTCGAACGGAAATCAGAAAGCTCACCTTGTTTCATTTTCGTAATATCCGTGCCCGCAATTTCAACAACGCCGCCCGTTGCTTTATCAAGTGTTGAAATTACATTTAATAATGTCGTTTTACCAGAACCAGATGGCCCCATAATTCCAATAAATTCCCCCTCTTGAATCGAGAATGACACACCTTTTAATACGTGTGATTGGTTTTCGCCTTTTTTACCGTATACTTTTTGGACGTCTTTAACGACTACAACTGGTTTGTTCATATATATCCCCCTACACTCTCTTTTTTCCTATTATGTATTTTTTTACATGATTTACTGTGGATTATGCTTACATTTGCCTAACATCTTTGTAAAATAAACGAAACGGCTCGATATGTTATTTTAAGGTATCTCAAAAGATGATATTAAAGGTATGTAATTTTTCCAACACTTGCATTTGAATCTGGATCTAAAAATGTTGTAGATACCCCTCTTACCGTTACACTATCTGGTATCCGAATTTCCAATACCAATAGTAATATTTCTATGACATTTCAAGCAGGTAATTGTATTTCATTAAAAGTAACTACAGGAAGCTCTAATGCTACAAAAAATAATGTAGTACAAGTTGATATTTTCTAATGTTCTATAGTATCTAAATAAGCGAGAATTTGTACGCTATATAAAACAGTAAAATAAATATCCGATCCCTTAGCGTACAAGGAACCGGATATTTTGTGTCTAAATTGTATCCGAATGTACAATTTTCTTTCTTTGATATGGTGCCACCTATAGTTTATTTTTTGACTATAAAAGCAGTTTAATTGTTATATTTTCAGTTACATAATCACAATTGATAGAGATATCTTTAAACTTACGGTAAATCTAAATTTAATACGGAAGGAATATCCGGGTTATTTAAACGCAACAATTCAAAGCCTATACCTGAAGTTCCAATCATGAATCCTAAGATATTTGCATCACCGTTTTGATCGAAATTCCATTTCCCATTCTCTACTTTTTGTTTTAATACATATTCTCCAATCCTCTTTGAGATATCTATATATTCATTATTTTTCGTTATTTTAGCGTAAGTCAGAAGGAAATCAAGATTTCCAAAGTCACCATGACATAAGGTATGGGTAGTACCAAATCCTTTAGTCATTAGTATATGCACGGATTTTTGCAAATCAGCATTAATAGTAGCATTTTCAATAAATTGGGACATCATTAATCTACTTATTCCTATTCCGCCTGCCCCATGACACCAAAATGCTGGGGCTTCCAAATTTTTCTCTCCCCTTAAATCTAACCAATTGTCTTGAGTATCATTTACTTTACTATTTTCATAATTTAATATTGCCAATATATCATTTAGTAAGTGAGTTTGGTCCATTTTATAAGCATATTCTAATAATGGCCAGGCATATCCAGAGGCACCGTGTGCTAATCCAGTGAGTAAGGTATTAGTTTTTATTTGATGAGAAGTCTGCTTTAATAATTTTTGAGCAATTAAATCACAAATAGGTTTTAATTCAGTAAAGTTAAATTTTTCATATAGTCTAATTAATACAAGTAGTGAACCACTTAATCCACCTATAAAATCATACATAGTCTCATCTTCAATTAATAGCGAATCTATTTTATTTATATATTCCCTAGATTTATCAATGAGTTTTCGGTCATTCCAAATTTCTCCTAAATAAGCGTATACATATGAAATAGAGCTATATCCTGAGAATGCTGAAGTTGAATGTAATTTCGTATGTTTTACTTTTTCTTCAACATGATTCAATCCAGCGATAGCATACTTTTTATATTTTTCATCATTAGTTTCCTTTGCTAGAACCCCAAGGAATAGAACTATTCCTAGGCTACCGTTATATAAATCAGTGCCTATAGGAGACAATTTAAATTGCTCATTATTATCTAAATTAAGACCAAACCACAAAGCATCTTTGAAATTTTCACCGACAATAGCAAGATCTATTATTTCATCACCGATTTTTTTGGCTTCATTCAAAAACTGATCTTTGTGATTGGTTTTTGTATCTAAAAGATTTTTTTCTACCTCTTTAAAGCCATAAGGAGTATATGTTTTTTGTTCGTTTGTAGCAATTGCACTAAGTGAAAGTTTTATAAATTCTATTTGGCGGTCATGATCTTTGTTACTTAATTTAGTTAGCTTTTCTTGTATTATATCTATTGAATTTTTATCAAAAAAATCCTTGATTTCAATTTTATCTGCACTAAATAAACTTGTTGAACCAACTTTGAAAGTAAAATAAGGTATATCAGCCCTTAAAAGGTCTTGTATTTCATACTTTGTAATTCGGCTAAATTTCGGTTGGAGGTTAACACCATGCCATAGATAATAGAATAAGCTTTCTCTATCAACCCCATTTTTTAAGTACTCAGGATGAATACTTGCCGCTACAAATCTTGCATAAGCCTCAGTTGGTCTAAAAACCTGTCTGGCGAAAGTATCTTTAAAAGCGTATAACGGACCGTTTTCTAATATAAATTCATGTTGATTATTTAATATTAGTTTATACATATCCGTGAATCCATTAATAATCTTTTGAACGTATTCACTAGCATTCGTTTTCTTTTGTTTAATACGTGGAGTATTATTGAATTCTTGTAACTTAATTTTTTGTTTAACCATTTTAATTTGATCACTATATGTATTATCTAAGGCATTTACTGCTGAAGGCTCTACTTCTAGTTCTCCACTTATTCCTAAACCGCTTAAATCATAATCAATAAGAGGATCATCACTGAATTTTACAGGCAGCATTAACGATTGAAAAACAGAGTCCTTAATATCTAATGATAGTTGGATAGAAGCACTTTTAGTATCTGTTAGCTTATCACTCAATTCAATTGTATTACTAAATAATGTTTCTAAGTCTATAAATATAGGATACTCACCATCAGCAATAATATTTTCATGGTGGAAATCTGTTGAATTTAGTATATAAAATAAAGCTATATATCCGCCTTGTCTGTAGTAGAAATTTTCTACTTCCTGCGATGTATTACACTCACTTCCTGTAATAAACTCTTGATATCCATATTCATCTCTGCTTAATACTGTCAGGTTTTTCAGTGGTTTTTTAAATCCTTTTTTATTAATCCAAGTTAATAATTCATTAAATAATTCATCTGTTTTTAACGAACGAGGTTTATATACTAATTTGCCTTTATTATTAAAGTTTAGCATAGCTACAGTTCTTCCATTTTGGTGAGTGTCACCGGCTTCCAAATCAATTGATGTTAAAGTGTTGAAATCCTCACCAAAAAGTTCAATTAGTTGATCTCGATCTTCTGTATAATGATAGACGATCTCAAACATTGCATCTACAGTACTATGTATAGTTTCTACCATTAGTCTAATCATTACAGGATAGGAATTAAATAAGCTCAGGATATATTCTTTGTCCTGAAGAAAATCATTCATAAAACTATCATATCTTTCCTTTTCATTCTCGCCACTTAGTAAATCACCGGTTCTCGCCATATTAATTTCTGTTATTAATACTTTTAATCCAATTCGGCTAATTCTATCAGCTACAGTTGATAAAATATTTTTCTTAAGGTTTTCCATGTTAATATAGGACCTTTTTTCTTCATGTATACCCTTTAATTTATTTGATATTACTTCTAAACTATAGTTGAAAAAAGGTACATAAAATGCATAAAATAGAATGTTTTTAAATTCGTCATAATATTCAATATTTTTATTGTGATAGGTATCATTATTTATTAATTTGTTGACAATAGCGATCCATTCTAAAGAAGTTGTTAACTCTGGATGCTCCTTGTTAGATAATATAGTTTTGAAATGTTCTAACTCCATATTATTTTCCTGAATTAGAGTATTAATAGTTGATTCATTTAGCCCGGTCTTACTTACCCATTTTTGATAAAGCTCTTCATTAAATGCATTTCTTGTATTTTCTCTTTCTAATAAATATGTACCGTGTTGTAAAGTCATATCGCATTCTCCTTTAGTGTATTTATATAATATGTTTTAAAGATGAAAAACATTGAAATTTATGAAAATGTATCAATAAGAATAAATAGACTAATTAAATTGATGGCTTGCTGAGATATTTGACTGTTTATAAACATGATATGGTTTCTCATATGTATAGAATTTTTTCTGAAATTAGAGTAACTATCTTCCAACGGATTGAATTTCTATACCTAAAATATACTTGTTCATTTATGTTAATAACAATTAGTAAAATTTAATTAAAAAATTGTGAGTTTTTCATGTTTTTTTCTGTATAGTTTTACATGTCTCGTGATTTGAGATAGTTTCCGTAACATATAAGGGCCTTTAATTAGTTTCTCGTTTTTTAATAGAAGACTTTTATTTTAAAGATATAAAGGTATAAAAGATAAATTTTCTTAGGCGTAATTATGAGGTGATTGGTATAATATAGTAATACGAATGAAAGAGAGGAGATAACTAATATTAGTAAATCGGGTATGCAAATTCCATACGCATCCCAATAAATATTAATAATTATAGTAATTCTTTACAGTTGCGTTGTATTCAATGTTTTCTTTACAGTTGGATTGATATGAATGAGGAAATATATAATGTTATTTTTTGTTTAGCTATCAAACAATACGCATATTATGATAGAGAATACTTATACAATATTGTTCCGAAATATTCATTTAGAGTAAGGAGAAGGAAAATGAACGTTGGTGAAAGAATTAGGCAAATACGTATACACAAAGAATTTACGCAAGGAGAATTAGTATCTGGGATATGTTCTATAACGTATCTAAGCAGAATTGAAAATGGACAAATTAAACCGTCCGCTTCTTTTTTAGAAAAGGTCGCCAAAAAGATGGAAGTTGATTACAATTTTCTTGTAGGAGCAGATTATGAGGATATAGAACCTAAGCTTCTTGAAATATGTAATAGGTATAAAAACGAAAATATTATGAGTGAAAAAGACTTATCTTCTTTAGAACTGTATGTTCGGGATATAGACTCTAGTACCTTATTGTTAAAGGCTTATGGTGTCTTAATATATTATCATTCCCGAAATAATAATTTAACGTATGTAGCCCCAATCATAGAACAAGCCTCGCAAGTAATTCCAAGCCAAGTAGAGAACCAGTATACTGAGGATTATATATATTATTTAATGGCCCGTGGACATTATTTTTTTAATAAACAAGACTTCGTTGCAGCACATGAAATCTATGTAAAAGCAGATAGTTTACTTGGTATTGAAGAAACTAGGCAACACGCTGATATATATTATAATTTAAGCTTAATAAACCAAAGTCTTTATAAAGATCAAAGTATTAGTCGCTTGTATGCTAAAAAAGCCTATGCATTGTATAAAAAGTTAAAAATAGAAAATCAGGTAATAAACATTCTTATAATCATTGCACTACAATATGAATTAGATCATATGTCTGAGAAGGCCCTTGAATCTTTAAAACAAGCAGAAATTGGTGCAAAGGCTAGTAATAATTCTATGTATCTACCATTGATTGCATACAATTACGGAAAAATATATCAGGGATTGAATGATTATACTAATGCTATTAATTATTATGAAAAAAGTTTACAACTTAGCGAACTTTATCCACAACAGACAGAGAAGATATACTCATTAAGAAGCATGATAGAAATTTATATGGAATTTAAAGACTGGAAAAATGTTAATAATCTTATGGAGGATGCATTTAAGATATTATCAATCCAAGATGTACCTTATGCACATGTACAACTATATGGCTTTAAAGCCAAGATATGTAGCATACGAGGGGATTATTATGGGTATGAGAAAAATATGCAAAAAGCAATTGAAATGGGATTAGAAAAAAAACAGTATACATTAGTTCGTGAATTAGCTTATGAACTAGGAAACTATTTTAATGATAATCGTGCTTATAAAATGTCGGCAAAATATTTTAAAATATCGATTGAAAATTCTGGATTTTAAAAAATATGAATGTGTAATAAAGGTTTAGAATTTTAATTAGTTAAATTTATAACTTTAGTACTAGAAAAATTTAGATTCTAAATTGAAAATTTTTACTTATTCTTTTTAACCAAGCACCTCCATTAATATTTAAAGTAACAAAACACTTATTAATGGAGGTTCACTTATGAAGATAAAAAAGGTATTTTCAATTATTGCAATGTCTATTATATTTTCTTGTTTTTCTTTATCTACTAATATCAGTTCTGCGGATACCCCGAAAAATATAACTCCTCAAACTTATGCCATCGATACGCCTCCAGTCTATAGTGACTGGAGACCCCCTCAAGTTTAATACATATTTACATAATAAAGTATATATAAGGCCCCCCACTTAAATGAAGTATTTAGGTGGGGGGCCTTATATATTGGTTTTATAGACAATTAAGTTATAAATAATTAGTTAAATTTATAACTTTAGTACTAGAAAAATTTAGATTCTAAATTGAAAATTTTTACTTATTCTTTTTAACCAAGC
>NZ_JAKUFF010000108.1:0-10861 GCF_022663305.1 Bacillus cereus group sp. BfR-BA-01408
TTCATCCTGAGCCAGGATCAAACTCTCCAATAAAGTTAGTTTGTCTAGCATCATAAAATAAAAATTGACGTTTCACGTTGTTTGTTTCGTTCAGTTTTCAAAGAACTACTTGGTCGCTCATTTGCGACTCCCTTATGTTAACATCTTCGTTTTTCGATGTCAACTAAGTTTTTCAATTTCTTTTTTGTCGTTTTCTGCGTTTCCGCATCAGCGACGGTTATTAATATATCATGGTGAAAAATGAAATGCAACACCTTTTATAAACTTTTTTCAAATTAACTACATTTCTTTTTTCATATCATATACTTAAACGAAATATCCCTTTCATTTCTAAGAGATTCCTACATATATTCTATATAAAGTCACTCTACCCAAAAACATTTCTTTCTATAATAAATGTTTTATTCATATACCATATCATACAAGGAGGAATACATATGGACTATACCGATTTATTAATTAAACTAGGTCTCTCGGCTATTTTAGGATTCGCCATCGGTTTAGAGCGCGAATTAAAACGGAAACCCCTTGGTTTAAAAACATGCTTAGTTATTTCTATCATTAGTTGCCTCCTGACGATTGTTTCTATTAAAGCAGCTTACAATTTACCACATACTGATCATATGAATATGGATCCACTTCGACTTGCCGCTCAAATTGTATCAGGGATTGGTTTTTTAGGTGCTGGTGTTATTTTAAGAAGAGGAAACGATAGTATTGCAGGACTAACGACTGCCGCTATGATCTGGGGCGCATCTGGTATTGGTATTGCTGTTGGAGCTGGATTTTATATCGAAGCAATTTTCGGAATGTGTTTCCTTATGATTAGCGTTGAACTTATACCGTTAACAATGAAATTTGTAGGACCTAGGTCATTTCGTCAACGTGATATCGCAGTAAAACTTGTTGTGCGAAATATGGACAATATCCCGGTTGTAATTGAAGAAATAAAAGAAATGGATATAAAAGTGAAGAATATGAAACTTAAAACGTTAGAAAATGGTTCTCACTATTTGCATCTTAAATTATGTATCGATCAAAAAAGACATACTGCTGATGTTTACTATGCTCTCCAGCATCTTGAAAGTGTTCAACAAACTGAAGTGGAAAGTATGTAACGTAAAACAAACTCTCTTTTCAATTAGAGAGTTTTTCTTTTTTCTATAATGGTAACAATGAATGTAGTCTTGCAAAGTAAGGAGGAATAGGCAATTGAAATCCCGTCCAAATTTAGTAGATACATTTCGTGATTCCATTATTTTTCGTTTAATTTGCTTTATTATTGTACTTACTGCTTTTTCCGGCTTTCTTATACATAGATTAGAACCATCCCACTTCACTACGTGGTTTGATGGAGTTTGGTGGTCAATCGTTACCATTTTCACTGTTGGCTACGGTGACTTTGCCCCTCATACACTAATGGGCAAACTTATCGGTATAGGTATTATTTTATTAGGAACCGGATTTTGTTCTTATTATATGGTGCTGTTCGCTACTGAAATGATTAGTAAACAATATATGAAGATTAAAGGAGAAGAAGCTGCAACTTCTAACGGTCATATGATTATCGTCGGCTGGAACGAACGGGCAAAGCACGTTGTAAAACAAATGCACGTATTACAGCCGAACCTTGATATCGTTTTAATTGATGAAACACTTTCTTTACTTCCAAAACCATTTCATCATTTAGAATTTATAAAGGGGTGCCCCCATCACGATCAAACGCTATTAAAAGCTAATATTACAACGGCTCACACTATATTAATAACAGCTGATAAAGAAAAAAACGAAAGCTTAGCGGATACACAGTCCATTTTAAATATTTTAACTGCAAAAGGGCTCAACCCAAACATTCACTGCATCGCTGAACTTCTTACTTCTGAACAAATACAAAATGCAACGAGAGCTGGCGTGTCAGAAATTATAGAAGGAAATAAATTAACGAGCTATGTATTTACCGCTTCTCTTTTATTCCCTTCCATTTCAGGTGTACTATTTTCACTTTACGACGAAATCTCTGATAATAAATTACAACTGATGGAGCTTCCCCCATCCTGCACTGGACAAAGTTTTGCAAATTGTAGCTATACTCTTTTAAAGCAAAACATTCTCTTACTAGGTATAAAGCGCGACGAACAATATATGATTAACCCAGTTCATTCTTTTGTTCTCATTGAAAGCGACATACTCATTGTTATTCACCATTAGTAAAATGACGCTCTAGTTCCTGCATGAGCACTTTCCCAATATTGATATATTTTCTTTTTACATCTCCATCTGGATCTTTCGGCTCAGCAAATTGATCCAATCCACTCGTACCGGCTGTTAACGTATTTACATGATCATCTAGTTCGTCTTGATATACGTGCGAAAGAATATACGGCGTTTCAAGACGGACTATTACGCCTGGCACATCTAATTCACCATTCACTGCTGTAAATGGCACTCGCAGAAATTGATAGCCATCTTCTTCATCAATTTTATAATCAAAGCATCCTTTATCATAATCCCAATTGCCACCAATGCTATATCCGAGTGGCTTCATGATTTCTTCTAACTTATATAACGCATATGTACGTCCTTCTAAATTTGATTGAATCGGAATCAAGTCCATCCCTCCTAGACTTTTTCCTTAGCATACCCACTCTAGTTTGAATATACTGATGGACTTTTCGATGAAATAATAAAAAGCGGCCGGATCCGGCCGCTTTTTATTATTTTAAACGCTCTTCTAATTCTGCTTTTAATTCTTCAAATCCTGGTTTGCCAAGTAAAGCAAACATGTTTTTCTTGTATGCTTCTACTCCTGGTTGGTCAAATGGATTTACGCCTAATAAGTAGCCGCTCATCGCACATGCTTTTTCGAAGAAGTATACAAGGTAACCAAATGTGTACTCATTTAATTCAGGAATATTTACGATTAAGTTTGGTACTCCGCCATCGCTATGTGCAAGTAATGTACCTTCGTATGCTTTCGTGTTTACGAAGTCTACAGTTTCACCAGCAAGGTAATTTAATCCATCTAAATCGTTTTCTTCTGATTCGATTGTTAGTTCATGTGTAGGTTTACCTACTTTTAGAACTGTTTCAAATAAGTCACGACGACCTTCTTGAACGTATTGACCTAATGAGTGTAAGTCAGTTGAGAAGTTTGCTGAAGATGGGAAAATACCTTTTTGATCTTTTCCTTCACTTTCACCAAATAACTGTTTCCACCACTCAGCGAAGTATTGAAGTGCTGGCTCATAGTTAACAAGCATTTCAATTGTTTTTCCTTTATTGTATAAAGCGTTACGAACTACTGCATATTGGTAAGCTGGGTTTTCTTCTAGTTCTGATGTTCCGAAGTCATCATGACCAGCAGCTGCACCTTTCATCATCTCTTCAATATTTAAGCCACTCACTGCGATTGGTAATAAACCAACTGGCGTTAATACAGAGAAACGTCCTCCAACATCATCTGGAATAACGAATGTTTCGTAACCTTCATTATCAGCTAATGTTTTTAATGCACCACGCGCTTTATCTGTCGTTGCATAAATACGTTTGCGAGCTTCTTCTTTTCCATATTTTTCTTCTAACAACTTACGGAAAATACGGAATGCTAGTGCAGGCTCTGTTGTTGTACCTGATTTGGAAATAACGTTAATAGAGAAGTCTTTACCTTCTAATACATCCATTAAATCTTTCATGTAAGTGGAGCTAATGTTTTGTCCAACAAATAGCACTTGTGGAGTTTTACGTTGTTCTTTAGAAAGTGTGTTGTAGAAAGAATGGTTTAACATTTCAATTGCTGCACGTGCTCCTAGGTAAGAACCACCGATACCTACAACAAGTAAAATGTCAGAGTCATTTTTAATTTTTTCTGCGCATTTTTGAATGCGAGCAAATTCTTCTTTGTCATATTGAAGCGGAAGGTCTACCCACCCAAGGAAATCGTTCCCAGCTCCAGTTTTTTCGTGGATTGCGTGATGTGTTACTTTCACTGCATCACGTAAATAAGTGATTTCATGTTCACCGATGAAGGATAACGCTTTAGAATAGTCGAACGTTACATGTGTACTCATCTTTTTCCCTCCAATTATGGATATGTATTTCTGTATTCACTTTAGCGAAACTGAAGTTGTAAATCAAGCGATTAGCCAATTGTAAACGTAACCAATATATATTTTTTAAAAAAAGTTCATTTTTTGCATAAAAATTCGCATTTTTCGGTATAGATGTATATACATCCTGTTTCAAACATTTTTTATGTATAAAAACAACATAACTACACCATTCTATAAAAGAGTTAATTAACTCATCGCTTGCTCATGCTTCACAATTAAGGGGGGCTTTTTCATGAGTACACTGCAACGTATCGCATTAGTCTTTACTGTAATTGGCGCTGTAAACTGGGGATTAATCGGGTTCTTCCAGTTTGACTTAGTGGCAGCCATTTTCGGTGGACAAAACTCAGCTCTTGCACGTATTATTTACGGCATCGTCGGTATTTCTGGGCTGATTAATCTTGGTTTACTCTTTAAACCATCAGAAAATCTTGGTACTCACCCAGAAACGAACGAAATTCGCTAGTCAGTATGTCCTTACTCACCTTCGACATACGAATATGATTGCATGCAATCATATTTGCAAATATATATCATAAGAAAAAGTAAAAGAGGAACGCTCATATGCGCTCCTCTTTTACTTTGTTAACTCGGACTCTTCAATCCATTCTGTTAGCTTTTCTCGCAGCGTATTAAATCCGTCCTTAGATGGATTCGGTATAAGAATCCGTCCTTGTTTTCTTTTCGCCGCTTTTAACGATAAACTCATTTTTCTGTGTTCTTCATCAATTGAAAGTACTTTTACTTCTACTGTATCGCCGACTTTTAAAAAGTCATGAATATCCTTTACATATCCATTTGTAATTTCTGATATATGCACAAGTCCTTGTGTTTCTGCATCTAACGCTACAAATGCACCGTAATCTTGAATCCCAGTCACTTTCCCTGTTACAACCACTCCTGTTGTATATTGTTCTGACATATGAAACACTCCCATACGTTTACCATTTTCTCTACAATTGTAGATAGCAAAGCAGATGATTTATTGTTAAATATCCGATTAGTTAATACGTACCCTAAGTAAAGCAACTCAGGATACGCATACCTTATATTAGTAAATTATACCACTATGACAGAGCTCATTCAAAATTCATGAAAAAATTTCCTTAAGTAAGTATAATTCTCCAATATTAGGATAGAATACTAACACATGGCTTTCTAGTATTCCCCCCCTTTTATGGACAAAACGTATTGTGTTTTGTCCTTTTTTTATTCTCTATAAACCGTTCCATTCTCTTCATTGCTTCCATAAGCTGTTCAAGCGATGTTGCATACGAACAACGAATAAACCCTTCGCCACTTTCGCCAAATACACTTCCAGGTACAACAGCCACTTTTTCTTCTAATAATAACTGTTCTGCAAATTCCGCTGAAGATAGTCCAGTTGAAGCGATTGAAGGAAAGACATAAAATGCTCCACCCGGCACATGACACGTTAATCCCATGTCATTGAAAGATGTCGTCATAAAATTACGGCGTTTCTTATAACTATCTCTCATCCGAATTACTTCATCATTCCCCGCACGTAACGCTTCAAGTGCTGCGAACTGAGACATCGTCGGGGCACACATCATAGAATATTGGTGAATTTTGAGCATTAATTCTGAAAAATGAACAGGAGCTGCAATCATACCAAGACGCCATCCTGTCATTGCAAATCCTTTTGAAAATCCTGAAATTAAAATCGTATGCTCACGCATATTTTTAATACTCGCGAAACTTGTATATGCTTCGTCGTATACAAGTTCTGCATAAATTTCATCAGATAATACGATTAAATTGTACTTCTCAACAATCACTGCTATTTCTTCAAGCTCGGACTTGTTTAACATTGCACCTGTTGGGTTATTTGGTGAACAAAGTAAAATTGCCTTTGTCTTCGCTGTAATAGCTGCTTCAATTTGTTCTGGTTGTACTTTAAATTCATTTTCTAAAGTAGTCGCCACAGGAACTGGAACGCCTCCAGCTAATGTCACAAGTGGGGCATAAGAAACGAAACTTGGCTCAATAATAAGTACTTCGTCATCAGGATTTATAATGGCGCGCATCGCTACATCTAACGCCTGACTTGCTCCAACTGTAACAATGATTTCATCGTTTGGATCATAAGAAACTGCAAATTGTTTTTTTAGATACTTTGCTATTTCTTGACGGAGCTCCAATAATCCTGCATTTGCTGTATATGACGTATATCCTTGTTCTAAAGAACGAATACATGCTTGCCTCACGTTCCAAGGTGTAACAAAGTCAGGCTCCCCTACCCCAAGAGATATAACACCTTTCATATTAGCTGCTAAATCGAAAAACTTTCGAATACCAGATGGTTGTAACGATTCTGCCGCTCTAGATAGTTCAAATTGCTTCATGGTGTCACCACAATTCGCTTATCATCATCGTTTTTTTCATAAATAATTCCCTCATGTTTATACTTCTTCAAAATGAAATGTGTTGTCGTAGAAACAACAGATTCAATTGTTGCTAATTTCTCAGAAACAAACATCGCTACTTCTCCCATTGTCTTTCCTTCTAACGTAATAGAAAGATCGTATGTCCCTGACATTAAATACACAGACTTTACTTCTGAATAACGATAAATTTGTTCCGCAACCGCATCGAACCCAACGCCGTGCTTTGGCGTAACCTTCACATCAATCATTGCCGTTAAACCTGTATGTTCTTTCACCTTCGTCCAATCGATATGTGTTACATAATCCACAATAATCTTTTCCGCTTCTAATTTTTCAACCATTTTCTTTACTTCTTCTACTTCTATATTTAACAGCTTCGCTAATGTATCTACAGATAATCGACTACTTTTTTCAAGACAAGCTAATAATTCTAATTCCTTTTCTGTCACCATATAAATCATCCTTCCTTTTCGTTTGTGTCTAAATTATACAAATAGCCTTTCCAGTTTGAAAAGAAGATTTTTTTAGTGAATTATGTCAAAATAAAGTGAAACTTTAATCAGCGGAATGCTTCACCCCGCTGATTATTAGTTGAACCAATCGGGCTTTTACGAGCAGTTGATCTCCCACCTCGCTTCTTTGTCTCAACCTTCTTTTTAGGTGGGAGTCTTACTGCTCGTTAAAGCGGGGTAAAGTGAAACTTTAATCAGCGGATAAATGTGTGATAAAGCGAAAGGGGATGGAACCGTGAAACCAAAAGTTTATATTGCTGAACCAGTTCCAACATTTGTAGAAAACTATTTATCAGAACACTGTGATTATGAAAAATGGGAGCAAAATGAGAAGGTACCTCGTGATGTTCTACTAGAGAAAATACAAGATAAAGATGGTTTATTAAATTTCGGATCTGCTATTAATGAAGAATTATTGGAGGCGGCTCCTAACTTAAAAGTAGTAAGCAACATTTCTGTCGGTTACGATAATTTTGATTTACAAGCGATGGAAAAGCGCAATGTCCTCGGAACAAATACACCTTACGTACTAGATGATACAGTAGCTGACCTCGTTTTTGCTCTTATGTTATCTGCTGGTCGTCGTGTTTGTGAACTCGACTCCTACGTAAAAAATGGTAAATGGAATGCGGAAATTGGAAAAGAGCACTTTGGGCTAGATGTACACCATAGTACAATCGGCATTATCGGTATGGGCCGAATTGGTGAAGCTGTTGCAAAACGAGCGAAATTCGGATTTGATATGGATGTTCTTTATTATAACCGTCGCCGAAAAGAAGAAGCTGAACAAAAATTCGATGCTACATATTGTGATTTACAGACGCTACTCAAACAGTCTGACTTTATCGTTCTTCTTACTCCATTAACAGATGAAACGTACCATCTTATCGGAGAAAAGGAATTTTCATTCATGAAAGAAACAGCTATCTTCATTAATGCTTCTCGCGGGAAAACAGTAGATGAAGAAGCGTTAATTCATGCGTTAACAGAAAAGAAAATCTTTGCAGCAGGCATCGATACTTTTACACAAGAGCCGATTCAAAAAGACAATCCGCTCTTATCCTTACAAAATGTTGTGACCTTACCACATATCGGATCTGCAACATTAAAAACTAGGCAACAAATGGCTATGACCGCCGCTGAAAATTTAGTTGCAGCGTTACAAGGAAAAACACCGCCTAATATTGTTCGCGGGTAATACTGAATATACGAAAGGCAAGATGACATCGTCATCTTGCCTTTTTTTGTTAACATATTTTTTTCTGCCTTGGAAATGATATGAACAAAAATCAATGGAGTGACAAAAAATGAATCACGAATCTACTTGTCCTTATTTCACTTTTTCCACTCGCGGCACTACTGTTCATTACGAATTGTATGAACATGAAAATAAAACAGAACGTCCTACTTTCGTACTCGTTCACGGCTTTTTATCTTCCTCATTCAGCTACCGCCGTCTTATTCCTTTATTATCGAAAGAAGGAACAGTCATTGCTCTTGATTTGCCACCGTTCGGAAAGAGCGATAAGTCTCATCTATTTAAGTATTCTTATCATAATTTAGCAACGATTATAATCGATTTAATTGAACACTTATCTCTCTCAAACATTGTGTTAGTTGGACATTCTATGGGCGGCCAAATTTCACTTTACGTAAATCGTATACGTCCTGAATTAATTTCAAAGACAATTTTACTATGTAGCTCTAGCTATTTAGCACGCGCAACTTTACCTTTACTGTACTCTTCTTATTTACCGTTCTTTCATTTATACGTAAAGAATTGGATTATACGGCGCGGCATTGTTCATAACTTAATGAATGTCGTTCATGATCATTCATTAATTGACGATGAAATGAAGGCAGGTTACTCTGCTCCTTTTTATGACAACCGTATATTCCCCGCTTTAACTCGTATGATACGAGATCGTGAAGGTGACTTATCTTCAACTGAATTACAAAAAATCGAAACACCTACTCTACTCATTTGGGGTGAAAAAGATCGGGTCGTCCCTGTACATGTAGGTCATCGTCTGCACAAAGATTTACCGAATTCGAAATTTATTTCTTACGAAAATACAGGGCATTTACTACCTGAAGAAAAACCGGAACATGTTTATGAAGAAATTATCGCTTTTTCTGCGCAATAATATCAAAAAGGCTGTCGGAAATTCCGACAGCCTACAATGAACAACTTCCGCCTTCTTTTATTACAAGTAATTCCACAGCTAACTTCTCACATTTTTCAAGCGCAGGTACTTCCTCAAAAGACATAAAGTATATATGTTGAATCTTCTTTGCGATGTATTTTGAATCATCAAACACACTTGCGACGTTCACAACATCGCTCGCTTCTGTTTCATAAAACTCCGGTCCCATTTGAAACGGATCCCAATTCTTCACAACCTCTATCATCTTTTCATATGTACCCATTCGCTTCCCGCCTTTTCACTTTTTAATACTTTTCTTTATCCTATCACATCAGCTATTCTATAAGAAGAGAGAGAACTTTCATAACTTAACGGTTTTACAGAAGAAGGGAGCAAACTTATGCAACTATTTCATAAAGCAGTCAATCGCCGTGGAACTCATAGTACAAAATGGGATACATATAAAAACGAAGAACTTATCCACGCGTGGATTGCTGATATGGATTTTGAAGTACCTCAACCAATTCAAACTGCTTTAAAGCAACGTATCGAGCATCCTATTTTCGGCTATACACTTCCTCCCGAAAATATTGGCGATATTATTTGTAACTGGACAAAAAAACAGTACAACTGGGATATTCAAAAAGAATGGATTGTCTTTAGCGCCGGAATCGTTCCAGCTCTTAGTGCGAGCATACAGGCCTTCACAAAGGAAAACGAATCCGTTCTCGTACAACCACCTATTTATCCCCCATTTTTCGAAATGGTCACAACAAACAATAGACAATTATGCGTAAGTCCATTACAGAAACAAAATGATACATATGCCATAGACTTCGAGCATTTAGAAAAGCAATTTCAACAAGGCGTCAAACTCATGCTTCTTTGCAGTCCTCACAACCCGATAGGTCGTGTTTGGACGAAAGAGGAATTAACAAAACTTGGATCTTTATGTACAAAATATAATGTAATCGTTGTCGCAGATGAAATTCATTCCGATATTATTTATGCAAATCATACACATACACCGTTCGCTTCTTTATCTGAAGAACTAGCAGCGCGCACGATAACTTGTATGGCTCCAAGTAAAACATTTAATATCGCTGGATTACAAGCATCGATTATTATCATTCCAAATGAAAAACTCCGTCAAGCCTTTACATCTATCCAATATAGACAAGGCTTCCACGGATTAAATACATTTGCCTATACAGCGATGGTAAGTGCCTATACAGAATGTAACGATTGGCTAAATGAAATTCGATTATATATAGAAGATAATGCTCAATTTGCTTGTAAATATATGAAAGATCACATACCTACTCTTTCCGTAACGAAGCCAGAAGGTAGCTTTTTATTATGGATTGATTGCTCTCGCCTACAACTGTCTCAAGATGAGCGCACTAAATTGCTCGAAGAAAAAGGAAAAATTATTGTTGAACCTGGTGAGAAATACGGATTAGGCGGCGAAGAACATATTCGAATTAACATCGGCTGTCCAAGGTCTGTTTTAGAAGAAATTTTAAATAGGCTGCGCCATACGTTTTCATAATAAGAAAGGAGGCTATTTTGGACAGCCTCCTTTGTCATATTTTGTCGGTAAGTCGATATATTTTAAAAATCGCCGATATATTTTGAGTTACGGTCGATATATTCCAATAATCGCCGATATATTTTAAGTTACA
>NZ_JAKUFF010000109.1:0-10791 GCF_022663305.1 Bacillus cereus group sp. BfR-BA-01408
TGGTTGTGGTGACTTAATTATATCAAAAATGGACGATTCTTTTTTATATTTTCCGTAAAGAAAGAGGTTGCCCAAAAGTAGCTATTCAGCTACTTTTGGGACAACCTCTTCGTGTATTATTCAAAGTTCGTTGTCATAGTTCCAGTTTTATACCGATTGTTAGGATCGAAACGTAACAAATCTCCATAAATGAGTTTGTCGGAAAGTTTCAATTCCGTTTTTGCTTTTTCAATATTTGGTTGACATAATGAGATGTCTGCTTCTTCACCTGTGTTTCGTTTATAGCACATGTTTTTTGTATAAACATAATCTTCCGAAACGAAGCTACCATCACGCATTACCATAAGAGGGTCTTTTTCTTTAATAAATAGGTCAGTTCCAAATTCAACTGATTGATTTGTTTTAATACCAAGTAAA
This sequence comes from Bacillus cereus group sp. BfR-BA-01408, assembly GCF_022663305.1. Taxonomy (NCBI): domain Bacteria; kingdom Bacillati; phylum Bacillota; class Bacilli; order Caryophanales; family Bacillaceae; genus Bacillus; species Bacillus cereus group sp. BfR-BA-01408. Next base: position 418 of record NZ_JAKUFF010000109.1, read on the forward strand.
TGAAGTAGCGTTGGTTTAATATCAATTTGACCAGACACTTTAGAAATGACTTTTCCTTCTTGACCAGGCACGTGAATGATGAGAGGGACGCGTTGTAATTGCATAGAATCAAATGGTGTAATAGCGTCTTTCCCAAGGAATTGAGCCATAGCTGCGTTATGGTTTTCAGAAATACCGTAATGATCTCCATAAATGACAATAATGGAATTATCATACAGTCCTTCTTCTTTTAATTGTTTAATAAATTGTTTAAGAGCTTCATCCGTGTAACGAACAGTTGGAAAGTAACGGTTTACAACACCACTTTCTGAATTAAACTCATCAACATATTGATCTTCTGGATTTAGAAGAAATGGAAAATGGTTTGTTAAAGTAATGAATTTTGTATAGAACGGCTGTGGTAAAGATTTTAGCTTTGGAATAGATTGTTCAAAGAACTCTTTATCTTTTAATCCCCAACCGACAGACATTTGTTCTGTGCCTACGTAATCATTTAAATTAAAGTAACGATCATATCCAAGTGCAGGATACATTACATCACGATTCCAAAACGTTTTATCGTTTGAATGGAAGACAGCAGAAGAATATCCGTATTTCTTTAATTGTTCTGGTGTAGCTGTATATTCATTTGTTGCATGAGTAAAGAATACAGAACCGCGGTCTAACGGATAAAGTGAATTTTCAACGATAAATTCAGCATCAGAAGTTTTACCTTGTCCTGTTTGATGATAGAAGTTATCGAAATAAAAGCTATCTTTAATAAATTCATTTAAAAATGGAGTAATTTCTTTTCCATTTATTTTTTTATTAATAACAAAACTTTGTGTAGATTCCATTGAAATTAAAATAACATTTTTGCCTTTTGCAGCTCCAAATAAATTTTTGTCAACTTGCTTATCTTTTGAATCTGTATAGTTTTTAATTTCAGAAAACCCGTCCCCACTTGCAAATACACGTTCAGCTGAAGATTTAGATTGAAGTGTAATATCAAATAGATGATATGTGTATAAACCTAAATTTTTCACGACAGTTTGACGGTCAAACGAGCGTGAGAACATTTGTGGTTTATAAATAACGGAAACAACAATTTGTAGTGCTAATAGAGCAGTTACACCGCTAAAGAAAGTTCTCTTCTCAGAGCGGGAAAGCGGCGTTTTGTCGCAAAATGATGGGAATTTACGCGAAAGAAACATTAAGATGATCGCATCTGCGAATAACAGTAATGTTTTATACGTAAAGAGTTCTTTTATACTCGTCCCTAAATCAGCCATATTATTTGTTTGAAATAATACTGGGAACGTAACGAAATCGTTATAAAACCCATAAAACATTGCATTTCCAAATAAAATGAATGACAGTATAAAACTAATTCCAACTATAATGCGATTTCGGTGTTTAGATGCAAATAAAGCAAAACCGAAAAATAAAAGTAACGCAGCTAGTGGATTAATAAAAAGCATAAATTCTTCAAAGAAATTATCAATTTTAATATCAAACGCTAGCTTGTACACAATATATGTTTTTATCCATAATAAAACGACTGCAACGAGTGCGAATCGCAGTTTTGGAAACAGACGTTGTAGCATAATATACTCCTCTCCTAAAAAGCATGACGGTTCTTGTGGGCCGATTTGATTAGCGCCTCATTTTATATATACGAACAGTCCTTTATTATTATGTTTATTATACTATGAGTATCATTATACGAAAATAAAAGAGAGTTGTGGACTTTTTTATAACAATTGAGTAGAAAAAGGGCAGTAGGAGACAATAAAATGGAGTTTCTATGTATGATTATTATCGTGCGCGGAAAGAATCGTGTAACAATACGGAGGTTATAATGCGAAAATTATTATATTTTATAGTATGCAGTAGTGTTATACTTTTTGCTTCACCAAGTGTGTCGGTAGCTCAATATGATGCACCTCTTATGGAAGATGCCCTTTATTCTGTCTTATTTCCGAAAATAAATAAAGCAATTGAAAAACAATATGGGAGCTTGAAGCCTTATCAATGCCCGAAAATTATTAGTTTAAAAAAAGTGTATAGCGGTACATATTTATTTCAAGCAGTTATTGAAGTAACGAAGTATGAACGTGTTGCAGGGAAAATTGCGCCACCATTTGAGAAGGTAACGATTACATTTAATAACGAAGAAGGCGAATGGGAAGTGACAAAGGTTTCAGTAAAGCGCTTATCAAACGATACGAAACTAAACTGTAAAAAAGCAATATAAAAAATTGTTTGACAAATAAAATGGTCCTTTGGTATTGTTAATAGCAACAATTAGATGTTTGAAAATTAAATAGACTTACCTCATCTACTCTCAAAGGTAGAGGCCGCGATAGGAAAGAGTAAGCTATGGGAGATTTAATGGGATCTGTGATCATAGGTTGAAAGGGACTATTGCCGAAATATAAGAATAACCATCTTATTCATATATTGGGACTGCATTGAATAAATGTAGTACTGTCATAAGATTTATTTTATGGAGAGCTATTTGGAGATGTTGATGCGGTTTCTTATTTTGAGGAGATAACAACTCGTTTATTTTTTCAATATATATTTTTCCTAATAAGAAACGCGTGTGAACATTGTTCCGCGCGTTTTTTGTCTATCTAAAAGCGTGCTGCAATGAATAGAAGATTGGGGTTATGAGTTTTAGAGGAAATAAGGGAGGAATTCAAATGTATTTACACGGCACAAGCCGAATCAATGGGCAAGGACACTTAGAAATTGGAGGGTGCGATACGACGCAGCTAGCAAAACAATATGGGACACCACTTTATGTATACGATGAAGAGTCAATTCGAGGAAAGTGCCGCGCGTTTCATCGTGCTTTTAAAGAAAGTGGGTTCTCTTATCAAGTAGCATATGCAAGCAAGGCGTTCTTGTGCATGGAGATGTGCCGAGTAGCTCGTGAAGAGAATATGTCATTAGATGTTGTTTCTGGAGGAGAATTATATACTGCACTACAAGCAGGATTTCCGGCATCGCGCATTCATTTTCATGGTAATAACAAAACAGATGAAGAAATTGTGATGGCTCTTCAGGCGAATATTGGTTGTTTTGTCGTAGATAACTTCTTAGAATTAGAAATTTTGCATGATTTAGCAGTGCAGCATGGGAAATTTGTGAACATATTAATTCGTGTAACGCCTGGGGTAGAGGCGCACACACATGAATATATTACAACAGGTCAAGATGATTCAAAATTTGGATTTGGCGTGTCAAATGGTCAAGCGATGCAGGCAATTGAGCTTGCTTTACAAAAATCAAATTATAACGTGTTAGGGATTCATTCACATATCGGATCACAAATATTTGAAACGGCTGGATTTGTGCGAGCGATTGAAGTTCTTCATCAATTTTTAGAAGAAGTGAGAGAGCGAACAAACTATGTAGTAAAAGTGCTAAATGTGGGTGGAGGATTCGGAATACGCTACACAGAGTCCGATACACCATTAACTCTTGAGACATACGTGCGAGCTGTAACAAGTGCAGTGAGAGAACAATTTACAGTATGTAATTATCCATTGCCAGAAATATGGGTTGAGCCAGGTCGTAGCATTGTAGGGGATGCTGGAACGACACTTTATACAGTCGGATCTGTGAAAGACATTCCTGGTATTCGGAAATATGTATCAGTGGATGGTGGGATGACTGATAACTTAAGACCTGCTTTATATAACGCTCGTTATGAAGCGATGTTAGCGAATCGAGGGAATGATGAGAACGAGGAAGTTGTTTCGATTGCAGGGAAATGCTGCGAGAGTGGAGATATGTTAATTTGGGATATTAATCTACCGAAAGTTGCTTCTGCGGATTTACTAGCAATTTCTTGTACAGGGGCATACGGGTACTCGATGGCGAATAATTATAATCGGATTCGTAGACCAGCTGTCGTCTTCGCAAAAGGTGGTACATCACAAATTGTTGTAGAGCGCGAAACATATGAAAATATTATTGGGAACGATCGCATACGTATTAAAGAACTTGTTTAAATGAGGAAAAAGGAGTTGTTCGGATGGGCAATTCCTTTTTTATAAAATAAAATAATTAAAATATATCGGAAAACTAGGATTGAAAAAAATCAGAATTGTGATAAAATACAAATACAAAGCTTATCAAGAGAAGCGGAGGGAACTGGCCCGGCGAAGCTCGGCAACCTGCTTATAGAAAGCAAGGTGCTAAATCCAGCAAAATGGAATCCATTTTGAAAGATAAGGTAAAATATATTACCGAACAGTCTTTTCGAAATGGGAAAGATTTTTTTTATGAATAAAAAGGGGGGCTGTTCGCGTGAGCGTACGGGAACATTTTGAGGAAGTATCTGAGAAAATTGAAGCGATGCTTGCTGATATGAAATATGGTTCAATTACAATTGTTGTGCAAGATGGAAAAGTCATTCAATTAGAGAAAAGTGAAAAAGTACGTTTAAAGTAAAAAGCGCTGACTAGAAAACTAGAGGCGGTTTTAACCTATTTCATTAGGTTAAAACCGTCTTTTTGCTTTTACAGGGGGAAAAAACATGTTGACGTATGAAACGTGGGAAGAAAATGATGTTTCATTTTCAGAAGAAGATGAAACGAAAGGCGCGTTATCTGTATTAAGTTGGGCTTATAAAGAATATAAAAGTGAAATTGTATACGCATGTAGCTTCGGAGTGGAAGGGATGGTACTGCTGCATCTTATTAACCAAGTAAATCCATCTGCTAAAGTTGTATTTTTAGATACTAACGTACATTTTCAAGAAACATATGAATTAATTCAAAAAGTGCGGGAACGATTTCCTTCATTAAATATTATAGAAAAACAGCCAGAACTTACACTTGATGAACAAGCCGGATTGCATGGTGACAAGCTATGGGAGAGCAATCCTAATCTCTGTTGTAAGATTAGAAAAATTTTGCCTTTAGAAGAATCATTAGCGAATGAAAAAGCGTGGATATCGGGACTGAGGAGGGAACAATCAGAAACCCGTAAGCATACAAAGTTTATAAATCAAGATCATCGCTTTCGATCTATTAAAGTTTGTCCGCTCATTCATTGGACGTGGAAAGAAGTATGGCGATATGTATACAAACATAGTTTGCCGTATAACCCATTACATGACATTGGATATCCAAGTATTGGGTGTGAGAAGTGTACGTTACCTGTAGGAGAGGGTGGCGATTCGAGAGATGGTAGATGGGCCGGGAAAGTAAAAACTGAATGTGGCCTTCATTATCAATAAGGTGAATCTTGAAATAAAACTAAGAGGGGATATAGAAAATGAGTACAGTAAACGAATTAGTAAACCGTGTAGACGAGACATACGACGTATCACAAATTGAAAAAGAAATTGGGCTAGACAACATTGCATTAAGTGATTTAGAACTATTAGCGACAGGGGGATATAGCCCGCTTACTGGTTTTTTAGGAAAGAAAGATTATGATTCGGTTGTAGAAACGCTTCGTTTAAATAATGGAAGTGTTTGGAGTATACCTATTACATTACCAGTAACAGAAGAGGTAGCAGAGACGCTAAAAGTTGGAGAGGAAGTAAAACTTGTTAACGGTGGAAATGTATATGGTGTCATTCAAATAGAAGATATTTTTGTGCCTGATAAGGAAAAAGAAGCGTTACTAGTGTATAAAACGACGGATGAGGCTCATCCAGGAGTGAAAAAATTATACGAACGACCGAACGTTTACGTCGGAGGAGCTATTGTTCTGACGAAACGTTTTGAAAATAATCTGTTTCCTTCTTATCATTTAGATCCAATTGAAACGAGAGAAGAATTTAAAAAACGTGGTTGGAAAACAGTAGTTGGATTCCAGACGAGAAATCCGGTACATCGTGCTCATGAATATATTCAAAAATCTGCTCTTGAAATTGTAGATGGCCTCTTTTTAAATCCGCTCGTTGGGGAAACGAAGTCGGACGATATTCCTGCTGATGTAAGAATGGAAAGTTATGAAGTATTACTTCAAAACTACTATCCGAAAGATCGTGTCTTTTTAAGTGTATTTCCTGCAGCAATGCGTTACGCAGGACCGAGGGAAGCGATATTCCATGCATTAGTCAGAAAGAATTTTGGATGTACCCACTTTATTGTAGGACGCGATCATGCAGGAGTAGGAGATTATTACGGTACTTATGAAGCACAAGAAATTTTTACAAACTTTACAGTAGAAGAGTTAGGGATTACACCGTTATTTTTTGAGCATAGTTTTTACTGCACGAAATGTGAAGCGATGGCTTCAACGAAAACATGCCCGCATGGAAAAGAGGATCATGTCATCTTATCTGGTACGAAAGTAAGAGAACTATTAAGAAACGGTGAGGTTCCGCCAAGTACATTTAGTCGTAGAGAGGTAGTAGAGGTACTAATTAAAGGTTTGAAAAAAGAAGTAGTAACAGAATAGGGAGAGAATGAGATGGATACGAATATTACTTGGCATACAGCTTCTGTTTCAAAAGATGAGAGAAGAGTGAAGAATGGGCATCATAGTTTTGTCATTTGGTTTACTGGTTTATCAGCTTCGGGTAAATCTACAGTAGCGAACGCGGTTGCTCGTAAACTATTTGAAAAGAATATTGGAAACTATGTACTTGATGGAGATAATATACGTCACGGTTTAAATAAAGACTTAGGTTTCTCTGAAAGTGATCGTATGGAAAATATAAGACGAATTGGCGAAGTAGCGAAGCTATTTGTAGATCAAGGGACTGTTGTTCTTACAGCGTTTATTTCACCGTTTCGAGTAGACCGAAAACAAGTTAGAGATCTATTAGCTGCAGATGAATTTATAGAAGTGTTTGTAAAATGTCCAATTGAAGAGTGTGAGAAACGTGATCCGAAAGGGCTTTATAAAAAAGCAAGAAAAGGTGATATTAAAGACTTTACAGGTATCGATTCACCGTATGAGGAACCAGAGCAAGCGGAATTAATTGTAGAAACGCACAAGTATTCTATTGAAGAATGTGCAGAACAAATCGTGAAGTACTTACAAGAGCGTAGTTTTATATAGGGGGATAAAAAATGAGTTATGAAAAAGTATGGGCTAACAATGAAAAATTAAATCAAACTGAGAAAAATAAATTAAAAAAAGATGGATTGGAAATCTTTAATGACATTCCTTACTATGCAGAGAATGGCTTCGAATCTATTCCGAAAGAAGAGTGGGACGCATTCAAATGGGCAGGGTTGTATTTACAAAGACCGAAGGAAGCTGGTTATTTTATGATGCGTGTAAATATCCCTTCTGGCATTATTACGAATGCACAGGCAGAAGTGCTTGCTTCTATCGCTGAGGATTATGGACGTGACGTAATAGATATTACGACAAGACAGGCAATTCAGTTTCACTGGTTAGAAATTCATCAAATTCCAGATATTTTTGAAAGATTAGCAAAGGTTGGGTTATCTTCAGCTGGGGCTTGTGGTGATATAACGCGTAATATTACAGGGAATCCACTTGCTGGTATTGATGCAAATGAACTATTTGATACAACTGGCATTGTAAAAGAGGTATATGATTATTTCCAACATAATGAAGAGTTTTCTAACTTACCGCGTAAATTTAAAATGTCTATTAGTTCTAACATTTATAATTCAGCAAACGCAGAGATTAACTGTGTTGCATTTACACCTGCAACGAAAGAAATAGATGGTGAGAAAAAAGTTGGTTTTCATATAAAAGTAGGCGGTGGGTTATCAGCCCGTCCGTATTTAGCTGATGAATTAGATGTATTCGTTTTACCAGAAGAAGTAAAGGCGGTAGCAATTGCGATTGCTACGATATTCCGTGATTTTGGATATCGTGAAAAACGTCATTTAGCTCGTTTGAAATTTCTTGTTGCAGACTGGGGAGCAGAGAAGTTTAAAGAGAAACTAATAGAATATACAGGACCATTACAAAGTAAAGGAGAAAGTGCTCTTAAAGGCTGGAATGCGGGGTACTTTTATGGTGTCCAAGACCAAAAACAAGATGGACTAAAATATGTAGGTTTTAATGTGCCAGTAGGACGCCTACATGCAGAAGAAATGTTTGAGATTGCAAGAATTGCTAAACAATATGGAAATGGACAAATTCGTACATGTAATTCACAAAACTTCATTATTCCGAATGTTCCGCCAGAAAATGTAACTGGCTTGCTAAATGAGCCGTTGTTTGAAGCGATATCAGCAAATCCGAAATCGTTTATTGGTCACGCGGTTTCTTGTACTGGTATTGAATATTGCAATCTTGCATTAGTAGAAACGAAAGAAAGATTACGAAAAATTGCCGAATACTTAGATACACAAATTGCACTCGATGTTCCGGTTCGTATTCATATGGTAGGATGCCCGAATTCATGTGGTCAACGTCAAATTGCTGACATTGGATTACAAGGTGTAAAAATGAAAACGAAGGAAAAAGGAATTGTTGAAGCATTTGAAATATATGTAGGTGGAACGCTGTTAGATGGTGGTGCTTATAATCAAAAGTTAAAAGGAAAAATAGATGGCGAGGATCTACCTGATGTACTCGCATCATTTATAAGTTATTTCAAAGAAAATAAATTACCAGCTGAAACGTTTTATGATTTTGTAGGCCGTGTTGGTGTAGAGACATTACAAACAGCGTTAAATAACGTGTTAGAAGAAGTAATAGCGTCTTAGGAGGGGCAATATGGATTTATATCGATTTGAAGCGGTATTAGTGAATAGCATTGTTCCGATTGTTGTTGTTGCTGAAAGTGAAGAACAGGCATTTAAGATGGCGGAGATTGAGCTTGAAAAACATTTTTTACCGTTACCAGAAGTAAAGGAGATTGCTTTATTTGAAAAAAAGAAGATTCGAAAAAGCGCAGCCTTTGTTATTCATGAGTAAGGAACATTGAAATATGAAGAAATGAAAACTTCCATTCCTATATAAGGATGGAAGTTTCACTTTAATAGTAGAAATGAGGAGAGATGATGGGAAAAGTATATATCGTTGGAGCGGGCCCTGGTGATCCAGATTTAATTACTGTAAAAGGATTGAAATGCATTGAGAAAGCAGATGTTATTTTATACGACCGTCTCGTGAATAAAGAATTGCTTTCTTATGCAAAGCCTGAAGCGGATTTAATTTATTGCGGAAAACTACCAAATTATCACACGATGAAGCAAGAGACAATTAACACGTTTCTTATTAAATATGCGAAAAAAGGAAAAGTTGTAACGAGGCTAAAAGGTGGGGATCCATTTGTATTTGGTAGAGGAGGAGAAGAAGCTGAAGCGTTAGCAAAGCAAGGTGTACCGTTTGAAATCGTTCCTGGTATTTCAGCTGGAATAGCTGCTCCTGCTTATGCTGGTATTCCAGTGACACATCGTGATGCAAGTGCAAGTTTTGCTATTGTGACAGGGCATAGAAAAGAAGATGCTGAAGAGGAAGTGAAGTGGGAAAATTTAGCGAAAGGTGTAGAGACGTTAGCTGTATATATGGGGGTTAGCAATTTACCCTACATATGTGAGCAACTGATAAAGCATGGAAAAGATAAAAGTACGCCTGCTGCTATTATTGAGCGGGGAACGACATCTATGCAGCGCACAGTTGTTGGGACGTTAGGAACAATTGTAGATGTTGCGAAAAAAGAACAAATTCAAAATCCGAGCATGATTGTAATTGGAGAAGTCGTCCGTTTTAGAGAAAAAATCCATTGGTTTGAGAAACAGATAGAAAGTACGTATCAAGTAAGTGGAGTGTTATAAAATGAAAGCCATCTTATATATATGTCATGGAAGTCGCTTGAAAGCGGCGAAAGAAGAAGCGGTTGCATTTATTACGTCATGTATGAACCGTGTAGAGGCAAGTATTCAAGAAATTTGTTTTTTAGAGTTAGCGAGTCCAACTATTGATGAAGGGTTCCGTACATGTGTGAAGCGTGGTGCTACAGAGATTATTGTTATTCCTGTTTTTTTATTAGCGGCAGGTCATGTGAAGAAAGATATCCCGTTTGAATTGGAAAAGTTAAATAATCAATATCCAAGTATAAAAGTGACCTATGGTAATCCGTTTGGTGTATCAGAATCACTTGTTAAATCGGTATATAGCGGAAGTGGTATTGAACAGGAAGATAAGAATGAAGTGACGTTACTTCTCGTTGCAAGAGGGAGTAGCGATCCTGAAGTATTAAAAGATATAAACTGGATTGCTTCTTTATTTCAAATGGAAGAGAAGATTAAGAAAGTAGAAGTTTGTTATTTAGCAGCTGCAGAGCCAAAATTTGAGGAGAAGTTAAAGGAAGTTGTAGAACGAAAAGAAAAGAATATCGTTGTACTGCCTTACTTGTTATTTACAGGTTTGCTTATGAAGCATATTGAAAAAGAAGTGCGCCAATATGAGCTAGATGAGATAAAA
>NZ_JAKUFF010000110.1:0-10587 GCF_022663305.1 Bacillus cereus group sp. BfR-BA-01408
CGTTCTCATAATCGCATGATAAAAAGCGAATAGAATTGGCATTTGAATGAAGATTGGTAAACAACCGGCTAATGGATTTACACCATTTTTTTGATATAACTGCATCATTTCCTGTTGTAATTTTTGCTGTGTCGCTTGATCTTTAGAACTATATTTCTCTTTTAACTTCACCATTTCTGGTTGTAACGATTGCATTGCTTTCGTACTCTTCGTTTGTTTAATCATTAACGGTAATAATGCAAAACGAATAATAAGAGTTGTAACAACGATTGCTAAACCGTAATTACTACCAAATAAGTTGGCAAAATACGTAATTAACTGAGAAAGCGGGTATACGAAATATTCATTCCAAATTCCAGTACTTTTCGGTGTAATCGGCTGATTGACTTCACTACAGCCAGTAGCAATTGCCATTAATGCAATAACCATGGCTAGTAAACCTATTTTCTTTTTCAAAGCCTGCTCCTCCTTGTTTCGGTATGTATATAGTGTAATTCATTTCCTTACGCTACTTTTTTATTCTTTTCATACCAGAGCGTTTAAAGACATGAATTAAGCTTTTCTTCAATTCTTCATATGTCATCTCTGCACAAGGCTTCCTTGCTATTATAACAAAATCTTTTCCAGAATCTATCTCATCTTTTAATTCTGTGATCGACTGGCGAATCATACGTTTAATTCGATTACGCACTACTGCATTTCCTATTTTCTTGCTGACAGATAGGCCAATACGAAAGTTTGGCTGTTCTTCTTTATCTAGTTGATAGACAACAAATTGACGATTTGCATTCGATTTTCCTTTTTGAAAAACCGTCTGGAATTCATCATTCTTTTTTATACGATGTTTTTTCTTCATATCAATTGACACTCCTGTAGTTCATCAGCGGAAATTCACTATTATTAGAAAAAAAGACCACTGAACGATCAGTGGTCTACGCAGATAATACTTTTCTTCCTTTACGACGACGAGCTGCTAGCACTTTACGTCCGTTCGCTGTGCTCATACGGCTGCGGAAACCATGTACTTTGCTGCGCTTACGTTTATTTGGTTGGTAAGTTCTTTTCATTATATGACACCTCCCTGAGGAATATCTGTTAAAGACAGTCTTATAAATTATAGTTAATCAACTAGGAAAATGTCAATGGTTCTAGAAATTTTCATCAAATATTCATTTTGAACCTATTCACATACTTTTTCACAGACGCTATATTTCCTTGTGGATAAATAATTTTTCTTGTTTTTTATATCCACAAACTCTTTTCGTACTTTTACACAGTATATCGTGTTGTGGACAAGTTTATTCCACAAGGTATTGATTTTGTGGATAACTTTCTTAATTTCATTGCTATAGCTACTTTTTTTTGATATTATAGTTGTGTTTTCACTTTGAATAAGTTTTCCACATCTTTATCTTATCCACAATTTGTGCATAACATGTGGACAGTTTTAATCACATGTGGGTAAATGATTATCCACATTCGCTTTTTTTGTCGAAAACCCTATCTCATATACAAACGACGTTTTTAGGTTTTAAAATACGTTTCGTATAAATATACATTTTATATTTATTTAGGTTGTACATTTGTTGCGCAACCTTATTCTTTTACCATCTTAGTAAAGGAGGGACACCTTTGGAAAACATCTCTGATTTATGGAACAGCGCCTTAAAAGAACTAGAAAAAAAGGTCAGTAAACCAAGCTATGAAACATGGTTAAAATCAACGACCGCACATAATTTAAAGAAAGATGTATTAACAATTACGGCTCCAAATGAATTCGCCCGCGATTGGCTAGAATCTCATTATTCAGAGCTAATTTCGGAAACACTTTATGATTTAACAGGGGCAAAACTAGCTATTCGCTTTATTATTCCCCAAAGTCAAGCTGAAGAGGAGATCGATCTTCCTCCTTCTAAACCGAATTCAGCACAAGATGATTCTAATCATTTACCACAGAGTATGCTAAATCCAAAATATACGTTTGATACGTTTGTTATTGGCTCTGGTAACCGTTTTGCTCACGCTGCTTCATTGGCCGTAGCCGAAGCGCCAGCTAAAGCATATAATCCCCTCTTTATTTATGGGGGAGTTGGACTTGGAAAGACCCATTTAATGCATGCAATTGGTCATTATGTAATTGAACATAACCCAAATGCCAAAGTTGTATATTTATCATCAGAAAAATTTACAAATGAATTTATTAATTCTATTCGTGATAATAAAGCAGTCGATTTTCGTAATAAATACCGCAATGTAGATGTTTTATTGATAGATGATATTCAATTTTTAGCGGGAAAAGAACAAACTCAAGAAGAGTTTTTCCATACATTCAATGCATTACACGAAGAAAGTAAACAAATTGTAATTTCCAGTGATCGGCCACCAAAAGAAATTCCAACTTTAGAAGATCGTCTTCGTTCTCGCTTTGAATGGGGACTCATTACGGATATTACGCCACCAGATTTAGAAACACGAATTGCAATTTTGCGCAAAAAAGCAAAGGCTGAAGGACTTGATATACCAAATGAGGTCATGCTTTATATTGCAAATCAAATCGATTCAAATATTCGTGAACTAGAAGGTGCACTCATCCGAGTTGTAGCTTATTCATCTTTAATTAATAAAGATATTAATGCTGATTTAGCAGCTGAAGCACTTAAAGATATTATTCCAAATTCTAAACCAAAAATTATCTCCATTTATGATATTCAAAAAGCTGTCGGAGATGTTTATCAAGTAAAATTGGAAGATTTCAAGGCGAAAAAGCGAACGAAATCAGTTGCCTTTCCTCGCCAAATTGCAATGTATTTATCACGTGAACTGACAGACTCCTCCTTACCTAAAATAGGTGAAGAATTCGGTGGACGCGATCATACAACCGTTATCCATGCTCATGAAAAAATTTCTAAGCTACTTAAGACGGACACGCAATTACAAAAGCAAGTTGAAGAAATTAACGATATTTTAAAGTAGTAGCTGAATAGTGTGAATAACTTTCCTTGTTTTACGCACAGTCTATCCACATGTAGATAGACTGTTTTTACATCCTTTAACGGGGTTATCCACATATCCACAAGCCCTATTACTATTACTACTATTTTTTATCTTTATTAATTAAATAAAATCTTATACTTACCGGAGGTTTTTCTTTATGCGTTTTACAATACAAAAAGACTATCTTGTAAGAAGTGTACAAGATGTAATGAAGGCAGTTTCTTCTCGTACAACAATTCCGATCCTTACGGGGATTAAAGTTGTCGCTACGGAAGAAGGAGTTACATTAACAGGAAGTGATGCTGATATTTCGATTGAATCTTTCATTCCAGTTGAAGAGAATGGAAAAGAAATCGTAGAAGTGAAACAATCAGGAAGTATTGTTTTACAGGCTAAATATTTTAGTGAAATTGTAAAAAAATTGCCTAAAGAAACTGTAGAAATTTCTGTGGAAAATCATTTGATGACAAAAATAACTTCTGGAAAATCAGAGTTTAATTTAAATGGTTTAGATTCTGCAGAATATCCATTGTTACCACAAATTGAAGAACATCATGTTTTTAAGATTCCAACGGATTTACTTAAACATATGATTAGACAAACTGTATTTGCAGTTTCCACTTCTGAAACAAGACCAATCTTGACAGGTGTAAACTGGAAGGTATATAACAGCGAACTAACTGGCATTGCTACAGATAGTCACAGACTAGCTCTTCGAAAAGCGAAAATCGAAGGCATTGCAGATGAGTTCCAAGCAAATGTTGTTATTCCAGGAAAAAGTTTAAATGAATTAAGTAAAATTCTAGATGAGTCTGAAGAAATGGTAGATATCGTTATTACGGAGCATCAAGTATTATTCCGTACAAAACATTTATTATTCTTCTCAAGATTGTTAGAAGGAAATTACCCTGATACAACTCGCTTAATTCCAGCGGAGAGCAAAACAGATATTTTTGTAAATACAAAAGAATTTTTACAAGCAATTGATCGTGCATCTCTTTTAGCAAGAGACGGTCGTAATAATGTTGTAAAATTATCAACTTTAGAGCAGGCAATGCTAGAAATTTCCTCGAATTCACCAGAAATCGGAAAAGTAGTAGAAGAAGTTCAATGTGAAAAAGTAGATGGGGAAGAGTTAAAAATATCTTTTAGTGCAAAATATATGATGGATGCACTAAAAGCATTAGATAGTACTGAAATTAAGATTAGCTTTACTGGAGCAATGAGACCATTCTTAATTCGTACAGTAAATGATGAATCCATTATTCAATTAATTTTACCGGTTCGTACTTACTAAGTAAGAAATAAGGGTTGCTAGTTTTCAGATGCTAGTAGCCCTTATTTGATTTTTGGGTATTACTTTCCTAATGCTAGTTTATTTAGTACAATGAAAGAATGAACACTTTCAGAAAGTGAGCGATTTTATGAAACGTATTAAAATTTCAACAGAGTATATTACACTAGGGCAATTTTTAAAGTTAGCCGATGTAATTGATACAGGTGGCGCTGTAAAATGGTTTTTACAAGAATATGAAGTGTACGTGAATCAAGAACTTGAAAATAGAAGAGGTCGCAAACTATATGCGAACGATATTATTGAAATTCCAGGAAGCGGAAGTTTCCAAGTTCAGTCATAAAGGGGGAGCCCTTTGTTTATTTCAGAAATACAATTAAAAAACTATCGCAATTATGAAAAGTTAGAGCTTTCCTTTGAAGATAAGGTAAATGTAATTATCGGCGAGAATGCGCAAGGGAAAACGAATTTGATGGAAGCTATTTATGTTTTAGCGATGGCGAAATCTCATAGAACCTCTAATGATCGCGAGCTTATCCGTTGGGATGAAGATTTCGGTCAAATTAAAGGAAAGCTACAAAAGAGAAATAGTTCTTTGTCTTTGGAATTAAATATCTCGAAAAAAGGTAAAAAGGCAAAATTAAATCAACTTGAACAACAAAAATTGAGTCAATATATTGGCGTGATGAATGTTGTCATGTTTGCCCCAGAAGATTTAAATCTTGTAAAAGGAAGCCCTCAAGTAAGAAGACGCTTTTTAGATATGGAATTAGGCCAAATAGCTCCGGTCTATTTGTATGAACTGAGTCAATATCAAAAGGTGCTCACACAACGAAATCACTTGCTAAAAAAGATGCAAGGGAATAGTAAGAATGAGGAAACGATGTTGGATGTATTTACACTTCAACTTATTGAGCATGGTACAAAAATTTTGCAAAAACGCTTTGAATTTTTGCATTTACTACAAGAATGGGCAGCTCCAATTCATCGTGGTATAAGCCGTGGGTTAGAAGAATTAGAAATTGTCTATAAACCGAGTGTAGATGTATCAGAATCAATGGATTTGTCGAAAATAAAAGAAGTATACTATGAAAGTTTTCAATCCGTGAAACAACGTGAAATTTTCCGTGGTACGACTTTAATTGGTCCTCATCGTGATGATTTACAATTCTTCGTTAATAGTAAAAATGTTCAAGTCTTTGGTTCGCAAGGACAACAACGAACGACCGCACTGTCCCTAAAATTAGCTGAAATTGAATTGATTTACTCAGAAGTTAAAGAATATCCGATTCTTCTATTAGATGATGTATTATCAGAATTAGATGATTATCGTCAATCGCATCTGTTAAATACAATTCAAGGAAAAGTGCAAACATTTGTGACAACGACGAGTGTCGACGGAATTGAACACGAAACATTAAAAGAAGCGAAAACAATTCATGTAACGAACGGCACGGTAGATTGTGAAATAGATAGGGCGTAATCCCTGTTTAAATGGAAAAGTAGGTGATCTTTGTGTCAATGGAACAAAAGCAAATGCAAGAAAATTCATATGATGAAAGTCAAATACAGGTACTTGAAGGACTAGAAGCAGTTCGAAAACGCCCTGGTATGTATATTGGATCTACAAGCGGAAAAGGACTTCACCATCTTGTATGGGAAATCGTCGATAATAGTATTGATGAGGCACTTGCAGGGTACTGTGATGAAATTAACGTTAGTATCGAAGAAGATAATAGTATTCGTGTAACGGATAATGGACGTGGTATTCCAGTTGGTATACAAGAAAAAATGGGACGTCCTGCTGTAGAAGTTATTATGACCGTTCTTCATGCTGGTGGTAAGTTTGGCGGCGGCGGTTATAAAGTTTCTGGTGGTTTGCATGGTGTTGGGGCATCTGTAGTAAATGCCCTATCAACAGAACTAGAGGTATTTGTACATCGTGAAGGTAAAATCCATTATCAAAAATACGAAAGAGGTATTCCGGTTGCGGATTTAAAAGTCATTGGTGACACAGATCAAACAGGAACGATAACTCGATTTAAACCAGATCCAGAAATTTTTCAGGAAACAACAGTATACGAATTTGATACGCTCGCAACTCGTATGCGTGAATTAGCATTTTTAAATCGTAATATTAAATTAACAATTGAAGATAAACGTGAACATAAGCAAAAGAAAGAATTCCATTATGAAGGTGGAATTAAATCATACGTCGAGCATTTAAATCGCTCAAAACAACCAATCCATGAAGAACCTGTATATGTAGAAGGATCAAAAGATGGTATTCAAGTTGAGGTTTCCTTACAGTATAACGAAGGATATACAAATAATATTTACTCATTTACGAATAACATTCATACGTATGAAGGTGGAACACATGAAGTAGGGTTTAAAACAGCTTTAACTCGTGTGATTAACGATTATGGACGTAAAAATAGTATTTTAAAAGATGCAGACAGTAACTTAACGGGTGAGGATGTTCGTGAAGGTTTAACTGCAATTGTATCAATTAAACATCCAAACCCACAATTTGAAGGACAAACGAAGACGAAACTTGGGAATAGTGAAGCAAGAACGATTACAGAGTCTGTGTTTTCAGAGGCATTTGAAAAGTTCTTACTAGAAAACCCGAATGTTGCACGAAAAATCGTAGAAAAAGGTACGATGGCAGCACGTGCACGTGTTGCAGCGAAAAAAGCGCGTGAATTGACACGCCGCAAGAGCGCATTAGAAGTTTCAAGTTTACCTGGTAAATTAGCAGATTGCTCTTCGAAAGATCCAGCAATTAGTGAAATTTACATTGTAGAGGGTGACTCTGCCGGTGGATCAGCAAAACAAGGGCGTGATCGTCACTTCCAAGCGATTTTACCGTTAAAAGGTAAAATTATTAATGTTGAAAAAGCAAGATTGGATAAAATTTTATCTAACGATGAAGTGCGTACAATTATTACTGCAATTGGTACGAACATTGGCGGCGATTTTGATATCGAGAAAGCTCGTTATCATAAAGTTATTATTATGACGGATGCCGACGTAGATGGTGCGCATATTCGTACCCTATTATTAACGTTCTTCTATCGTTATATGCGTCAAATTATTGAACATGGTTATATCTATATTGCACAGCCACCATTGTTTAAAATACAACAAGGTAAAAAAATTCAATATGCTTATAATGAAAAAGAGCTTGAAAAGATTTTAGCTGAATTACCAGCTCAACCTAAGCCTGGTATCCAACGTTACAAAGGTTTAGGAGAAATGAACCCAACCCAGCTTTGGGAAACGACAATGGACCCAGAAGTGCGTTCATTACTTCAAGTTTCCCTTCAAGATGCAATTGAAGCAGATGAAACATTTGAAATTTTAATGGGGGATAAAGTAGAGCCACGTCGTAACTTTATCCAAGAAAATGCAAAATACGTGAAAAACCTTGATATTTAAATGAGTAATGACAGGAATCTGAGTATTCCTGTCTTCTACATATAAATCAATGTATGTGTAACGGAAATGTAAGAGGAGGTGCTCGTTGATGTCAGACAATCAACAACAAGCACGAATTCGAGAAATTAATATTAGTCATGAAATGCGTACCTCATTTTTAGATTACGCAATGAGTGTTATCGTATCTCGTGCATTACCAGATGTTCGTGATGGATTAAAACCTGTGCATCGTAGGGTTTTATATGCGATGAATGATTTAGGAATTACGGCTGATAAAGCGTATAAGAAATCAGCACGTATTGTTGGTGAAGTAATCGGTAAGTATCACCCTCATGGTGATTCAGCTGTTTATGAAACAATGGTACGTATGGCGCAAGATTTCAGTCAACGTTATATGCTTGTTGATGGGCATGGTAACTTTGGATCTGTCGATGGAGATTCAGCGGCAGCAATGCGTTATACAGAAGCAAGAATGTCTAAAATCTCTATGGAATTAATACGAGATATTTCAAAAAATACGATTGATTATCAAGATAACTACGATGGTTCTGAAAGAGAGCCGATTGTATTACCAGCGCGTTTTCCTAACTTACTAGTAAATGGTACGACAGGTATTGCAGTTGGTATGGCAACGAATATTCCGCCGCATCAACTTGGCGAAGTAATTGATGGCGTATTGGCATTAAGTCATAATCCCGATATTACTATTGCAGAATTAATGGAGTGCATTCCAGGACCAGATTTCCCAACGGCAGGTTTAATTTTAGGAAGAAGTGGTATTCGTAGAGCTTATGAAACAGGACGCGGTTCTATTATACTTCGTGCTAAAGTTGAAATTGAAGAGAAGTCAAATGGCAAACAATCTATTATCGTAACGGAACTACCTTATCAAGTAAATAAGGCGCGATTAATTGAAAAAATTGCAGAATTAGTTCGCGATAAGAAAATTGAAGGTATTACAGATTTACGTGATGAATCAGATCGAAATGGTATGCGTATTGTTATGGAAGTACGTCGTGATGCCAATGCTAATGTATTATTAAATAACTTATATAAACATACAGCACTTCAAACAAGTTTCGGTATTAACATGCTGTCTCTTGTAAATGGAGAGCCGCAAGTACTGAACTTAAAACAAAATTTATATCATTACTTGGAACATCAAAAGGTAGTAATTCGTAGACGTACAGCTTATGAACTAGAAAAAGCAGAAGCGCGTGCTCATATTTTAGAAGGATTACGAATTGCCTTAGACCATCTGGATGAAGTTATTACATTAATTCGTAGTTCGAAAACAGCGGAAATTGCAAAGCAAGGTTTAATGGAACGTTTCGGCTTAAGTGAAAAACAAGCGCAAGCTATTTTAGATATGCGTTTGCAACGTTTAACAGGTTTAGAACGCGAAAAGATTGAACAAGAATATCAGGACTTAATGAAGTTAATCGCTGAATTAAAAGCAATCTTAGCAGATGAAGAAAAGGTTCTTGAGATTATTCGTGAAGAATTAACGGAAGTAAAAGAGCGCTTCAATGATAAGAGACGCACAGAAATTACAATTGGTGGTATGGAGTCTATTGAAGATGAAGACTTGATTCCAGAACAAAATATCGCCATTACGTTAACTCATAATGGTTATATTAAGAGGTTACCAGCTTCCACGTATAAAACACAGAACCGTGGTGGACGTGGTGTGCAAGGAATGGGGACAAATGATGATGATTTCGTAGAGCATTTATTAACTACTTCTACGCATGATCATATTCTATTCTTCACTAATAAGGGGAAAGTATACCGTACGAAAGGATATGAAATCCCAGAGTATAGTCGTACAGCGAAAGGTATACCTATTATTAACCTATTAGGTGTAGATAAGGGTGAATGGATTAACGCCATTATTCCAATTCGTGAATTTGGTGACGATGAATTCTTATTCTTCACAACAAAACAAGGTATCTCTAAGAGAACACCACTTTCATCATTTGCAAATATCCGTACAAATGGTTTGATTGCAATCTCTCTTCGTGAAGAGGATGAAGTAATATCTGTACGTTTAACATCTGGTGATAAGGATATTATTGTAGGAACAAGCAATGGTATGTTAATTCGTTTTAACGAGCAAGATGTGCGTTCTATGGGACGTAATGCGGCTGGTGTAAAAGCAATTACATTAGGTGAAGAGGATCAAGTTGTAGGTATGGAAATTGTCGAAGAGGATGTAAATGTTTTAATTGTAACGAAAAATGGTTATGGAAAACGTACGCCGATTGATGAATACCGTCTACAAAGCCGTGGTGGTAAAGGTCTGAAGACTTGTAATATTACAGATAAAAACGGTAAATTAGTAGCTGTTAAATCTGTAACAGGTGAAGAAGATATCATGTTAATTACAGCGGCAGGTGTTATTATTCGTATGCCAGTTGATCAAATCTCTCAAATGGGACGTAATACACAAGGTGTTCGTCTAATTCGATTAGAGGATGAACAAGAGGTAGCGACAGTAGCAAAAGCACAAAAAGATGATGAGGAAGAAACGAGCGAAGAGGTTTCTTCAGAAGAATAAGAGGGGAGATATCTCCCCTCTTTATTTTTTTATAATAATACTTGCATAGGGAAGAGAAAGTCTATATAATAGGCAGAGTCAGCAAATGAGAGATACAAGTTATCGAAAAAACTTGTTGACGAAAATAATATACTATGATATATTATAAAGGTCGCTGAAACGCGATGTTGAACTTTGAAAACTAAACGAAACAAACAACGTGAAACGTCAATTTTTATTTTAGATGCTAGACAAACTAACTTTATTGGAGAGTTTGATCCTGGCTCAGGATGAACGCTGGCGGCGTGCCTAATAC
>NZ_JAKUFF010000111.1:0-10415 GCF_022663305.1 Bacillus cereus group sp. BfR-BA-01408
TAAACCAGTAGTAGAAGAGCGACGAAAAGAAGGCAACAAGCTAGCAAAGGAAAATGAATCCAATAAACAAGTGGATAATAAAAAAGAAGAGAGTAAAAACACTTTAGCTGCAACGGGTGGGCAAGAGAGCAATGTATCTTTACTTTCTGGACTAGCATTCGTTTTATCTGCACTTAGTATGTTTGTATTTAGAAAAAAATTATTTAAGAAGTAAATAATATATTGTTTTGTGTATTAAACAATAAGATTTCATGAATTTTTAAGAAGACATTATCATGGCGATTTCAATTTGAAACTTGCTTATGATAGTGTCTTTTTTATCCCGCTTTAATGGGCAGTAAGACCCCCATCTCAAAATTCAGCGAAAGTAAAAAAGGTAGGTGGGGGGCGGGCTGCCCATTAAAGTCCGATTGGTGAGGGCTGATATTTACAACACTATATAATAGAGTAAAAACCCATTCGTATGAAGATTATAATTCATACGAATGGGTTTTATTTAATTTACTTTGCCGCCCTCAGTAATAACAGATTCAGGACTAATTTGAGGACCGAATTCTTCTTTTAGATGTTTGTCATATAATGTATGTAGGAAGTTTTCTTTTCCTAGTTTTTCAAGTTCTTTATTTACCCAATCATGTACTTCTTTATTGCCTTTCTTCACTGCTATAGCAATTAAGTCATCTCCACCTAATTTGTCTTTTAATAAGTGGAATCCAGGATTTTTATTTGCCCAAGATAGAAGGACAAGATTATCTTGAGCATATGCATCAGCACGGCCATCTTTTAGTGCTTGTAAAGCTCCTGTATTTTTATCAAATTTAATTAACTCTACGTTTTTCATATTCTTTGTTAAATAAATATCTGCAGTTGTACCCTTTGTTACAATTACTTTTTTCCCTTCTAAATCTTTTACTGATTGAATAGGACTACCATCTTTAACAAGCACTTGCACAGCTACTTTTAAATGTGGATTTGTAAAATCAACTACCTTTTTTCGCTCATCTGTTGCGGTCATATTTGCTAACACGAAATCTACTTTATCAGATTGTAAATATGGAATGCGGCTTGCTGCTTCAACGGGAACAAATTTTACTTTTGATTCATCACCTAATAAGTCTTTCGCAAACCGTTTTGCCATATCAATTTCAAATCCAACATTTTTCCCATCTTTGTCAACGTAACCGAACGGTGGTTTATCTGTAAAAACAGCAACTACTAGTTCACCGCGCTCTTTTATTTCTTCAATTTTTCCACTTGGTTTTGCCGAGGTCTTTTCTGTTTTCTTTTCATTTGAACCACATGCAACGACTAAAATAGAAAGCAGTCCGATAATAATAAATGTTAAAAACTTTTTCATATAATATCTCTCCCTTTCACCGTTTCAATATAGAAAAATTGATTTAAGAAATGTTGTGCACGTTCTGTTTGTGGGGATGTGAAAAAAGTAGTTGGATCTCCTGTTTCACAAATTTCTCCTTCATCCATGAAAATAATTCGATCAGCAACAGCTTTTGCAAATCCCATTTCATGAGTGACAATTAACATTGTCATACCTTGTTTAGCTAAGCTCATAATGACTTCTAATACTTCTTTGACCATTTCAGGATCTAATGCAGCTGTTACTTCATCAAATAAAATTACTTCAGGATTCATACAGAGAGTGCGAACAATTGCAATACGCTGTTGTTGCCCGCCAGATAACTCTCTTGGATAGGCATCTTTTTTCTCTAGTAAACCTACTTTTCGTAATAATTGTTCTGCTTGCTTCAATGCTTCATTTTTATTTCGTTTTTGTACTTTTAGAGGACCGAGTAAAATATTTTCTAGAACAGTCATGTGAGGAAATAAATGATAACTTTGAAAGACCATTCCGATTTTTTGACGAAGTTTTTGCCAGTTCCCATCGTTTTTTGGAAGGGGGGCGTTATGAAAAAGCATTTTCCCACTTTGGATATCCTCAAGACCATTTAAGCATCTCAATAATGTACTTTTTCCGCAGCCACTTGGTCCTAAAATAACAATGACTTCTCCGGAAGATACTTGTAAGCTTACGTCTCTTAAAACAGGGTTATCACCGTATGACTTATAGATGTTTTGTAATTGCAACAATGGTGCAGTCATATTTCTTCTCCTCTCAAATGATTGAATTGTCTATATCCATCTTGTTTCTAGTTTTCTTGACCAAATAGATAATGGATAGCAAAGTAAGAAATAAAAAATAAATAAGCAACCGTATATGAGAAATGCTTCCCCTGTTCGTTCTACAATTTGTTGTCCAGCCTTTATAACTTCAGTTACACCAATTAAAACAGTTAAAGATGTCGTTTGAATAATACGAATGAAGATGTTTATTGTAGCGGGAATCATTCGCCGTATTGCTTGAGGAATGAGTACATATTGATATAATTGTTTCTTATTCATTCCGATAGATTTGCCAGCTTCTACTTGTCCCTTTGGCAAGGACTGAAGTGCACCTCTTACAATTTCGCCTATTTCTGTAATTCCCCATAATGATAGAGCTGTAATAGCAGCTACTGTACTAGAAACATCTATCCCTAGAGCGATTGGAAGACCGAAAAAGAAAAGAAATAACCAAACAAGGATTGGGATAGAACGAAATAATTCAATATAAGTTCTTGAAATGAACCTCAAAATAGTAATCTTTGATGTACGAATGATTCCAAATAGAATGCCGCCAATTGTACTAATGATGATTGTAAAACATGCAATTAATAATGTTTGTTCTAATCCCTTTAGCAATTGCGGAAGCGATTCTATTAGTAGATTAATGCCCGAATTGCCCATAACGATTTCTCCTTTCTAACCAAGATAGTAGAAATGATAGTGGTACAAAAAGAAAGATATAGGAAGCTGTTAACATAATGAGCATCTCAGATGTTTTGTAATAAATTGAAATCAAATTCGTTGTTGTATACAACAATTCAGGAATAGCGATCGCAGAAACGATAGATGTTTCTTTTAATAGAAAGATAAAATTTGCAAATAAGGCTGGTGCAGAAATAGTTGCAGCTTGTGGTAAAACTACAAATCTAAATAGTTGCCATTTATTTAATCCAATGGCATATCCTGATTCCACTTGGCTTTTGGATATTGAATCAAGACCAGATCGAATGACCTCTGTCATATATCCACCACCTAAAAAACACATTGCAAGTAATGCGATTGAAAAATTAGATAATTTAATGCCTAATGATGGTAAACCGAAATATAAGAAAAATAATTGAATGAGTAAAGGTGTATTTCGGGCTACTTCCACATAAGCGCGAACAACTTTATGTATAATACGAATTCGAAAGAACAGAATTAAACCATTTATACTCGCAATAAATAATGAAATGATAATGGCGAAGCATGCGATTTTTAAAGTTAATAGTGCACTATCTACAAATAGTGGAATTTGCTCCTTCATAAAATCAATGTCTATCTCCACATGGACAACCTCCCTTCATTTAGATATCAAGAAAAAAAGATTAATAGTTAGTAAATAAATGTAAAAAGATTCAATTTATTTCCTTTATAATAACATATAATTCCTATAAAACAAGTAGGTTTTATTTGTTTTGGAAAAATAAATGAAATGAATGTAGAAAACACCTCTTCTAAAAGAAGAGGTGCCAATCGTTACATAACCTTTTTTATTTTTTTCGGAACTTCTTTCGTTTGCAAATTAACGTCTTCTTTTCGTAGCTCTTTAAAGAGTGAAGTAACCATAAGGACGACTACGATAGAAAATGGTAGTGCTGCGATGATCGCTGCAATTTGCAGTGCATTTAACCCTCCAACTTGTAATAAAATAGCTGCGATGATCGCGATTGTTAATCCCCATATAAGTTTTAAACTATTTTTTGGTGATAAGCTTCCGTTACTCGTTTGCATAGAAACGACAAATGTTGCCGAGTCAGCAGAAGTAACGAAAAATGTGGCTACTAAAATTAACCCGATAATTGTTAAAAATGTAGAGAACGGTAGATGTGAAATAACAGCAAATAATCCAATCTCTGTACCATTTTTCGCGATTTCATCAGCTATGCCAAGCGATTGGAACATTTCCATATGGATAGCGGTACCGCCAAATACTGCAAACCAAAATGTGCAGATAAGAGTTGGGACTAATACAACTCCAAAAATAAACTCTTTTATTGTGCGTCCTTTAGAAATACGGGCGATGAATGTACCGACGAATGGAGACCAAGAGATCCACCATCCCCAATAGAAAATAGTCCAGTTTTCTATCCAAGAAGAAGATTTTTCATTAAATGCTCCTAAATTTAATCCCATACTAGGTAAAGCTCCAATATAAGAACCGAGTGTAGATGTGAAATATTTCATAATAAATACAGTTGGTCCTAAAAGTAAAAAGGAGACGAGTAATATACCTGCAAGAGAGAAATTTAAGTTACTCAAATATTTAATCCCACGATCTAAGCCTGTTTGTGCACTTGTTAAATATAAAACAGCGAAGATGGCGATAAGTATGAGCTGTGTAAGTAAAGTGTTATGAATAGAAGGGAATAAATAGCTTAATCCTCCGGCGATTTGTTGAGCACCAATCCCAACAGATGGCACAATACCGAATACAGTGGCTAAAACAGCTAAAATATCAACTGTTTTTCCGATAGGAGAATTTTTCGATCGATTAAATAATGGAGTAACTGTAGCCCCAATTGTGCTACCTTTTTGTTTGCGGAATGTGAAATATGCAATTGTTAAAGCAACCATTGCGTATAGTGACCATGGAAAGAGACCCCAGTGGAAAAATGAATATTGCATAGCGAGCTTGGCGCTTTCCTCTGTACCTGCTTTTCCTGTTAGTGGATCTGTAAAATGTGAAATCGGTTCAGCGATTCCATAAAAGAGGAGTCCAATTCCCATTCCTGCCCCAAATAACATGGATAGCCAAGATGGATAACTATACTTTGGTTTTTCACCATCTTTACCAAGACGAATAGAACCGTACTTAGAAAATGCTAAATAAGCGGCTAAAATAATCATTGTGGTCATAAGTAGAGAGTAAAACCATCCAAATTTATTAAGGATAAATGAATTTAAGGAAGATGTAACGCTTTGTAAATCATAGCCTTGTATCCAACTTGCCGGGGTAATTCCCCATATGATGAATAATGTTGTTAGCAAGATGGAGATATAAAATACACTGTTTTCTTTTTTTATCATAGAATCCCACCCTTGTTTAATAAAGTTAACAATTATATTAATCATAACAATTAAAGAAATAATTGTCAAAAAATTCTCTTTTTATTACGTGAAAGGATTCGGATTACTTTCGGGAGAAAAAAAGGGAATTTGTTCACGATATGTACAAAATGTAAGAAGAAATAATATGAAATATTGCATTTTATATTGTTGTATCTAGATTTTATGTTAAATTCGTGAATGGAATATTTGAATAGGGGGCAAGGATATGAACAAGAAATCAAAAATTAATAAAGTAATGCTTAGTATTAGTACAATGGCTCTATCGCTGGGGGCAATTCAAACTCATGCATCAGCAGAAGAAAAGGTGCCATATAATGTATTGCATTCGAAACCAGTTGGAATTGAAAAACCAGTAGATGAGATTGGACACGTTTCTAAAGCGGAGGAAACATTATCGTTTGAAGAACGGTTAAAAGTAGGAGACTTTTCACAGCGACCAGCATCTATTCCGAACAAAGCGGCAGTAAAGCAAGTTAAAGAAAGCTATTCAATGGCTGATTTAAACAAAATGAATAATCAAGAATTAGTTGAAACGTTAGGCAGTATTAAGTGGCATCAAATTACAGACTTATTCCAGTTTAATGAAGATGCAAAAGCTTTTTATAAAGATAAAGGGAAAATGCAAGTCGTTATAGATGAATTAGCTCATCGGGGTAGTACATTTACGAAAGATGATTCAAAAGGAATTCAAACATTTACGGAAGTGTTACGTTCAGCTTTTTATTTGGCATTTTATAATAACGAATTAAGTGAATTAAATGAAAGAAGCTTCCAGGACAAATGTTTACCTGCTTTAAAAGCAATCGCAAAAAATCCAAACTTTGAGCTTGGTACAGCTGAACAAGATACAGTCGTATCTGCATACGGTAAATTGATTAGTAATGCGTCAAGCGATGTTGAAACGGTTCAATACGCAGCTAATATTTTAAAACAATATAATGATAATCTTCATACGTATGTAGACGATCGTATGAAAGGACAAGCTGTATACGATATAATGCAAGGGATTGACTATGATATACAGTCTTACTTAATTGAAGCTCGTAAAGAAGCAAATGAAACGATGTGGTACGGGAAAGTAGATGGGTTTATTAATGAAATAAATCGTATCGCTCTTCTAAATGAAGTAACACAAGAAAATAAGTGGCTCGTTAATAATGGCATTTACTTTGCTAGTCGTTTAGGGAAGTTTCACAGTAATCCAAATAAAGGATTAGAAGTTGTGACACAGGCAATGCATATGTATCCACGTTTAAGTGAACCGTATTTTGTCGCAGTAGAACAAATTACAACAAATTATAACGGAAAAGATTATAGCGGGAATACAGTAGATTTAGAGAAAATACGTAAAGAAGGAAAAGAACAGTACTTACCAAAAACGTATACATTTGATGATGGATCTATCGTATTTAAAACAGGAGATAAAGTATCGGAAGAAAAAATTAAGAGACTGTACTGGGCTGCAAAGGAAGTAAAGGCGCAGTATCATCGTGTAATTGGGAATGATAAAGCGTTAGAGCCGGGAAATGCAGATGATATATTAACGATAGTAATTTATAACAGCCCAGAAGAGTACCAGTTAAATAGACAACTGTATGGATATGAAACGAACAACGGTGGAATTTATATTGAAGAAACAGGAACATTCTTTACATATGAACGCACGCCAGAACAAAGTATTTATAGTTTAGAAGAGTTATTCCGCCATGAGTTTACTCATTATCTTCAAGGGAGATATGAAGTGCCAGGTTTATTCGGAAGAGGAGATATGTATCAAAATGAAAGGTTAACTTGGTTCCAAGAAGGAAACGCAGAGTTTTTCGCAGGGGCTACTCGTACAAATAATGTAGTACCGAGAAAGAGCATCATTAGTGGATTATCATCTGATCCTGCAAGCCGTTATACTGCAGAGCGCACACTATTTGCTAAATATGGTTCTTGGGATTTCTATAATTACTCGTTCGCATTGCAATCTTACTTATATACACATCAATTTGAAACGTTTGATAAAATTCAAGATTTAATTCGTGCAAATGACGTGAAAAATTATGATGCCTATCGTGAGAATTTAAGTAAAGACCTTAAACTAAATGAAGAGTATCAAGAGTATATGCAGCAGCTAATCGATAATCAAGATAAATATAATGTACCGGAAGTAGCAGATGATTATTTAGCTGAACATGCCCCAAAATCATTAACAGCAGTAGAGAAAGAAATTAGTGAAACGTTGCCGATGAAAGATGCAAAAATGACAAAACATAGCTCCCAATTCTTTAATACATTTACATTAGAAGGTACGTATACAGGTAGTGTAACAAAAGGTGAGTCAGAAGATTGGAACGCAATGAGTAAGAAAGTAAATGAAGCTTTGGAACAACTTGGGCAAAAAGAATGGAGTGGCTACAAAACTGTTACAGCATATTTCGTCAATTACCGTGTAAATAGCTCAAATGAATTTGAATATGATGTAGTCTTCCACGGTATCGCAAAAGATGACGGAGAAAATAAAGCTCCAACGGTTCATATAAATGGCCCTTATAATGGACTTGTAAAAGAAGGTATTCAATTTAAAAGTGACGGCTCAAAAGGTGAAGATGGAAAAATTGTTTCTTATTTATGGGACTTTGGAGACGGAAGCACAAGTGCAGAAGTAAATCCGGTACATGTATATGAAAGAGAAGGTTCATATAAAGTAGCGTTAATAGTAAAAGATGATAAAGGAAAAGAGAGCAAAAGCGAAACAACGGTTACGGTTAAAGATGGAAGCTTAACAGAATCAGAACCAAATAATCGCCCAGAGGAAGCAAATCGTATTGGACTAAACACTACTATAAAAGGTAGCCTTATCGGCGGAGATCACACGGATGTTTATACATTTAATGTAGCATCAGCGAAAAATATTGATATTTCCGTTTTAAATGAGTATGGAATCGGGATGACATGGGTACTTCACCATGAATCAGATATGCAAAATTATGCTGCTTACGGTCAAGCAAATGGAAATCATATAGAGGCAAATTTTAATGCAAAACCAGGTAAGTACTACTTGTATGTATATAAATATGATAATGGCGATGGAACTTACGAATTATCAGTAAAATAAGTGCTTTTCCAATGTATGTTTAACTTTACTTTTTGTGGAAAATAGTATATTATATAGATATATAATATATCGGTTATTTACTAGGAGGAGCCTGTCACAATAGGCTTCTCCTGTTCTTTTTTAGGGGGCCTGTCTTACAGGCTTTTCTTTAAAGGGTAAATAACTGAAAATTAAGAACGATAATCTTTGAAAGAGGTGGGGCATACACATAACAAAAAAGGGATTGTTTAAGAGAGGGGGATAAGAAATGGTTTTGTTTGGTTATCCACTTGAGACAATTTATTTATACGGATTTATTATTGCTACTATACTCACTGTGATTTATATCTTTTTTGGGGATATATTTGAATCCATATTTAGTTTTGGAGGCGGATCGGTATCCGTTGTTACTTTATTACTTAGTTTTTTCGCCATGCTATGTGGACTTAGTTATATAGGAGAATATTTATTTTCCTTTAATAGTCTTCTTATTTTCGTGGCTGCATTTGCTATATCTTTTATTGGTGTATTCATAATGAAAATATTAATTTTAAAACCGATTGCAGAAGCAGAACAAAATACTGTGCAACGTATGGATGAATTCATTGGTTGCAAGGGAGAAGTCATTACGACAATTCCTACAGAAGGATTTGGTGAAGTATTAATCTCCTCCCAATTTGGAAGTAATGCAATTCCAGCTAAAACAATTGGGAAAAAAGATATTTCACAAGGAACTGAAGTTATTATTGAGGGAGTCCAAGATGGTGTTTTGCTTGTACAAAACATCGCTTATTCTTTAAAAAAACCAAAATTATAAGGGGGAATTTCCATGACGATTCCATTAATTATTGGTGGAGTTTTACTCGCAATTTTAATTTTACTCATTTTAGTATTCATTACGAAGTATCGAACAGTTGGACCAGATGAAGCGTTAATTGTTACAGGGAATTGGCTTGGTGGTGGGAAAAATGTAGTTACCACTGATGATGGAAAGAAGATTAAGATTATTCGCGGTGGCGGTACATTCGTAGTTCCAATTATGCAAAGAGCAGAACCTTTAAGCTTACTAAATTACAAGTTAGAAGTGGGTACACGCGATACGTATACGAAGCAAGGTGTTCCAGTTACAGTAAATGGTGTTTCTATTATTAAAGTAGGTTCTACAATTGAAGAAGTATCGACAGCAGCTGAGCAATATTTAGGAAAAGAAACAGAAGAGTTAAAAGTAGAAGCAAAAGAGGTTTTAGAAGGTCATTTACGTGCGATTTTATCCTCTATGACAGTAGAAGATGCGTATAGTAATAGAGAGCAATTTGCTCAAAAGGTGCATGAAGTAGCGTCTACAGATTTAAAGAAAATGGGTCTTCGCATCGTTTCCTTTACCATTAAAGAAATCATGGATAAGAACGGTTACTTAGATGCACTTGGTCAGCCGCAAATTGCGACGGTTAAGCGTGATGCAACAATTGCAAACGCAGAGCGTGAAAAAGAAGCTCGTATTGAAAAAGCTCGTGCTGAGAAGGAAGCGAAAGAAGCTGAATACCAACGTGATGCACAAATCGCTGAAGCTGAAAAACATAAAGAATTAAAAGTACAATCTTATAAGAGAGAGCAAGAACAAGCTCGTGCAGACGCCGATCTTTCTTACGAATTACAACAAGCGAAAGCGCAACAAGGTGTTACAGAAGAGCAAATGCGCGTTAAAATCATTGAGCGTGAGAAACAAATTGAGTTAGAAGAAAAAGAGATTGCGCGTCGTGAAAAGCAATACGATGCAGAAGTAAAGAAAAAAGCAGATGCAGATCGCTATGCTGTTGAGCAATCAGCGGAAGCAGAAAAAGTAAAACAAATTAAAAAGGCAGATGCGGATCAATATAAGATTGAAGCAGAAGCGAGAGCACGTGCAGAAGAAGTACGTGTAGAAGGTTTAGCGAAGGCGGAAATTGAGAAAGCGCAAGGTCAAGCGAAAGCGGAAGTACAAAAAGCACAAGGTACAGCAGAAGCCGATGTTATCAGATTAAAAGGTTTAGCGGAAGCAGAAGCGAAACAAAAAATTGCAGAGGCATTTGAGTTATATGGCCAAGCGGCAATTATGGAT
>NZ_JAKUFF010000112.1:0-10072 GCF_022663305.1 Bacillus cereus group sp. BfR-BA-01408
CGATAATCGCCGATATAAATTTCATGTACTATAACTACCGCCCATCTTACACAAAAAAGGCATCACCACAAGGTGATACCTTTTCTTCTATTACATCGCTTCCGAATCCCATTCATGCTCCTGCTGAACAAACACAATACCTAATTCGTGATGTCCACCAGCGTATAATGCCGTTTGAGCAAGGCGAAGTTCTCCATTTGTATCTAATACTTCTAACTTACAAAATGCTCCTGTCGTCTTCGTTTGAAGTGCATCATAAAATTCCTCAGCACTTCTTGGAATGACTCCATTTACTTTCGTAATCATTTCTCCAGGCAGTAAATTCAGCTCTGCTCCAATTGTATTTGGAATTGTATCTAGTACAACGAGTCCATCATTACGTGCAGCGAAGTATGCTGGTCTTGTTTCATCCGCAATTTTCTCTTGCATGGAAATTGTAAAACGTCCAAGCATTGCAACGCCCATTGCAATAATGGCAAGTACGTGCCACCAATAACTTGCGATTCCTAAAACAAGCACAAGTCCTGCTAATCCGTACACACGTCTTCCTGTAAATAATAAAGCTTCCGTCGGCTCATAACTTCTAATCCTTCTCATAAATCCAATTAAAAATGGAACGAGGAATAGAGAATATGTAT
The DNA here is from genome assembly GCF_022663305.1 of Bacillus cereus group sp. BfR-BA-01408. Taxonomy (NCBI): domain Bacteria; kingdom Bacillati; phylum Bacillota; class Bacilli; order Caryophanales; family Bacillaceae; genus Bacillus; species Bacillus cereus group sp. BfR-BA-01408. The sequence goes on from NZ_JAKUFF010000112.1 coordinate 639, forward strand.
GTGAACCGATTGACACGACAGGCCACCATGAAATAAACTGCGTTACTGCTTCACCTGGTACAAGAATAAAAATAGGAACGATCCATAAACGCTTTGATTCGTGTAAACCAATCTTTAGTCCACGCTTCCCCTTCCTAATCTTCGGCGTCGAATATCCTACTGCATTTTTAGAAATCAACAAGCCCTCTACAACGAGCATGATGCCTAGCAAAATAGCAAGGGATACGATTGTATTCTCTTCACCTTCTCCAAGCTGTAAGAAAGAAACTGGTAGCTTAGAAGATAATAGAACACATACAATCGCGACACTAAACGTATAAGCTGCTGATAAATATCGATACATAGCAGTTAATCCAAATAGTAACGTCCAAAGTAAAATGGCCCATAAGCTCGCCTTAGAAACAACAAGTCCGAGCCCAATCGTAATGATAGATACGATTAATCCGTATTTAACTCCCGCCAATAAAGATGTTCGAAGTTCAAACCAAATATCATAAACTTTAAAAGAAAAATCTTTTCGTTCTCGTAACATACGTAAGTATCCAACGAAGATACTACTTATTAAAAATACATAGACAGCAGGGTGTAAGAAAAAACGTCCAACTGCCCGCATTATTTCAAAAATCCATGCCTCCACGAACCCATTCACCACCATTTATATCATTCTTTCTTTTTATATTATCATAACTGGACAAACGTTTGTTTAACACAAAAAAATACAGGCAGCAAACTGCCTGTATTTCTTTTTACTTCGCCATTAATTTTAATGCTGACTGTAATTGTAGATCATTTTCTCCAGAACGGATTTTTTCAATAATTTTCGTTTGAATCGCCTCAGCTGTCTTTTTATCGAGCTGTCCTGTCGCTTCCATCTTATTCGCATTTTGGAATGCTTTCAGTGCTGATTCTGTCTCTTTACTAAAGTATCCATCTTCACGTCCTGGTACATATCCTAAACTCTTAAGCATTTCTTGGGCATGTTTTACTTGTACATCATTTGCATTGTATGAAAGTGTCTTTTCAATTTGAATTGGTGTCGCATGATAATAATCTGGTTGTTTCACTTCTACAGTTGGCTTGATTCCTTTTTTATGAATCCAGTTTCCATCCGGTGTTAACCATTTGAACATCGTTAATTTGATGTTGCTGCCATCTTTAAATGGAACAGCTTGCTGAACAGTACCTTTGCCAAACGTTTTTTCACCAATTAAATCGTATCCTTCTCCCTCTTTTAGCGCACCCGCTAAAATCTCTGAAGCAGAAGCACTTCCGTTATCAATTAATACTGAAATCGGATATGGTTTTCTCTCTTTCAGTTCCGTAGAGAATTTCTTCTTCTCACCATTTCGTTGCTCTACTTGTAGCATCGGCTTTTTATCCGTCATAATTTCTCCTAGTATCTCTTCTACACTATTTAAGTAGCCACCAGGATTACCACGTACGTCAATAACTAAGCCTTTTATGTTTTTCTTCTCTAACTCTTTTAACTGATCCTTAAATTCTTTCGCTGTATTTTCAGCAAAAGAAGTGATTTGCATATAACCGATATCTTTTCCGCTCTCTTGTTTCACAGAGCTAAACACTGTGAAGATTGGAATTTTTTCACGCTTAATTTTAAATACAATCGGATCAGCCACTCCTGCACGCTTAATTTCAATCGCAACAGTCGTTCCTTTTTTACCACGAATCTTTAATACCGCTTCTTCACGTGATAAATCTTTCACACTATTTCCATCTACAGATAAAATTTGGTCATTCGGTTTAATTCCAATCTTTTCTGCCGGTGAGCCTTTAATTGGAGATACGATAATAAGCTTACCATCCGTCTTGTTCACCTCAGCCCCAATCCCCTCTAGCTCAGGATCAAGCGATTCACTAAACTGTTTAGCCGTTTCTTTATCCATATACGTGGAATAAGGGTCCTTCAGCGTAGACAACATGCCTTGTATTGCACCTTCGACTAATTTTTCATCTTTCACGTCTTCCACATAACGTGAATCAATTAGTGCATACGCCTCATTAATTTTTGCCAAATTCCCTTGCGCAGTGCTAGCGTTTCCATTCGAAATTGTTTGCGTTACTTCTGCTGGGTTAACCCCAAATAAAGACATACCTGCAAACATTCCGCCAGCACCAATTAAAAATGCAACAACCATTCCAATAATTGCAACTCTACGTTTCAATGCGGAATTCCCCTTTCCAAAACACACAGGTGGTGTAGCAAAAGGCATCACACAGTGTGTGATGCCTTTACCTATTTCTACTATATGATAAGCTTGTACGAATTATGTTTGCAACTTTTTATACTTTTAAGAAGCGACGAATTGACATTACACTTCCCCACATACCGATTAAAGCCCCGATTAACACTAGTAAACCAGCTAATTGGAATACGAATGGGCTGTATGGTAGAAGTTCGAAAATTGTTCCGCCAAGTTTTTCGTTAAACACACCTTGCAACGAATTATACGTAACTAGAATTAAGCCAATTGGAATAATTGATCCTAATACTCCTAGGAATAATCCCTCTAATAAGAACGGCCAACGAATAAACCAGTTTGTTGCACCTACAAGTTTCATAATTTCGATTTCTGTACTACGAGCATAAATTGTAATTTTAATTGTATTAGAGATTAAGAACATCGCTGTGAATAAAAGACCAGCAATTAACACAATCCCGATGTTACGACCAGTTTTTACAGTATCAAATAATCGTTCAACTTGCCCTTTTCCGTACTGAACATTACTTACAAACTGCATTTTTTCAATCTTTTTCGCAATTGTTGCTGTATCTGTTGGTTCTTTTGCTTTGACAACGAATACGTTTTTAAGTGGGTTATCTTGTTCAAATAACTCAAATGTCTTTCCGCTATCGCCTAAGCTTTTAATTAAACGTTTTAACTCTTCTTCTTTAGAAGAATATTTAATAGAGTCTACTTTTGCAATCTTACTCATATCATCTTCTAATTTCTTTTGATCAGCTTCTTTTGCTGCTGGATCAATGTGTACACGAATTTCTACATCTTGCTCTACTTTCGTCGCAAAATGGTTCATATTCATAATCGCTGTTAAAAAGACACCTACAAGTAATAATGTAACTGTTACTGCACTAACAGAAGCAAACGTCATCCATCCGTTACGTGATAGATTCTTTACACCTTCTCGCAAATGTCGACTAAGGGTCTTAGCCTTCATATCCGTATCCTCCCTCCATCTCATCTCGAACAATTTTTCCGCCTTCAATCGCGATTACACGATGACGGATTGTATTTACGATATCTGCGTTATGTGTCGCCATAACGATCGTTGTACCACGCTCATTAATGCGTGTGAAAATCTTCATAATATCAAGAGCTGTTTCAATATCTAAGTTACCTGTCGGCTCATCGGCAATTACAACCTTTGGTCTATTAACAATTGCTCTCGCAATCGCAACACGTTGCTGCTCCCCGCCTGAAAGTTCGCTTGGAAGTGCGTCTGCACGATCTTCAAGACCTACAAGACCTAACACTTCTGTTACACGCTCACGAATTGCATCTGGCTCTTCTTCAATTACTTCTAAGGCAAACGCAACATTCTCATATACCGTTAATTTAGGTAGTAATTTAAAGTCTTGGAAAATCACGCCTAATTGACGACGGAAATATGGAACGTCTCTTTCTGCTAATGACTCGATAGTAAGTCCATTTACATTAATTGATCCTGTAGATGGCTTCTCTTCACGATACATCATTTTAATAAATGTAGATTTTCCGGCTCCACTCGGTCCAACTACGTATACAAACTCGCCTTGTTTAATGTTAACTGTGAGACCAGCAATGGCTTTCATACCATTCGGGTACTCCTTATAAACATTCGTCATTTTTATCATTATTTATCACCCAATACTTAATGATTTTTTTCGAAATACTTTTCTGTACATTTGAAAATAAAAGCTAAACCTTCATTCTCTTTTAACCGACTCTTGTTGAAGGTAGTCTACTTATACTCTTTTTCTAAGCAATACTACTCTATGTAATATATTTCAGCAAAATTCTACAAACCTCATTGTAACATCAAACGGTTTCCAGTTTGGATACATTTTTGTTACAGTTATGTTACATTCCAAAAAAAGGGAAACGAGTTGATTATATGAATCAACTCGTCCATTTTACCCCTTTTTATTTATGTTCAGCTAACCATTCAGCTACTTTTTTCGCATCTTCACCTTGAATAAGTCCTGGTGACATTGAACCGCGACCTTTTTTAATAATTTCTTCAATATCTGCCGCGTCGTACTTACCGCCTACTTTTCTTAAATCAGGTCCAGTTGCCCCTGATAAATCTGTTGCGTGACACCCAGCACAACTTCTTTGGAAAATTTGTTCTGCACTGTCTGTACTTGCAGACTGGTTCGAAGGTTTACTCTCTTCTTTATTTCCACACGCTCCTAAAGCAAAAACGACTGATGTTCCTAGCGCAATAGCCAACAATTTCTTTTTCACTTCTATCGCTCCCCATTGTTGATATTCTTTTCATTCCTAACACACTCATTTTCATTATAAGCATTATCTTTATATAGAAAAACTAAGGTATATTTCATATTCTTCAAAAATACAGCGGGAACCCTAATGATATAAAGCTTTTATAAGTTGTTTCAATTCTGTGAACAACTTATAAACTTCTATAAAGGATCCTTTTTGAACGGGAATTTAGAAAAAACCTGTAGAAAGCCTTACTCAATTGCCAATCTGTTTTACTATTTTCTACTTTTTACAAAACAATATACAACATTGTATGCTACATATAATTCCATCAAAAAGAGAAGTTGTCGTTTCCAACTTCTCTTCCTCTGTACTTCATCCATATAAATAAAATAGCACTCTTTATATCCTCTATATCCTCAGCGTGTGCCAACAATTTTGTTGGCTTTTTTTCACTTAGCTTATTAGATGCGAGAACGTAAGTAAGCATCAATAAACGGATCAATTTCTCCATCCATAACTGCTTGCACATTACCGACCTCTGTATTTGTACGGTGGTCTTTCACAAGAGAATATGGGTGGAATACGTAAGAACGGATTTGGCTACCCCATCCGATTTCTTTTTGCTCTCCGCGAATTTCATCTAACTCCGCTTGTTGCTCTTCTAATTTCTTTTGATATAATTTCGCTTTTAACATCTTCATCGCATGCTCACGGTTTTTAATTTGAGAACGCTCTGACTGACACGTTACAACCGTATTTGTCGGTGTATGCGTAATACGAACTGCTGAATCTGTCGTATTAACGTGCTGTCCACCCGCTCCACTTGCACGATACGTATCAATTTTCAAGTCTTCTGTACGCACTTCAATTTCAACTTCATCATTGAACTCAGGCACAACTTCACAAGATACGAACGATGTATGACGACGGCCTGAAGAATCGAATGGAGAAATACGTACAAGACGATGTACACCTTTCTCTGCCTTTAAGTAACCGTAAGCGTTATGACCTTTAATTAATAAAGTAACACTCTTAATACCAGCTTCATCACCTGGTAAGTAGTCAACCGTTTCTACTTTAAATCCACGTTTTTCAGCCCAACGTGTGTACATACGTAGTAACATAGAGCCCCAGTCTTGTGACTCTGTTCCACCAGCACCTGGGTGTAATTCTAAAATGGCGTTATTTTTATCATAAGGATCGCTAAGTAATAACTGCAGCTCATACTCATTCATTTCTTGAATTAAGCCTTTTACTTCTGATTCAAGTTCCTCATGTAAATCTTCATCATACTCTTCTTTTAAAAGCTCATGTGTAATTTCTAGGTTTTCGAACGTCTCATCTAGCTGACGGAACTTTCCAACCATATCTTTCAGTGCATTTGCTTCGTTAATTACAGCTTGTGCGCCTTGTTGGTCATCCCAAAATCCTGCGCCCATCATTTTCTCTTCTAATTCTGCAATTTGTTTCTCCTTAGTAGGGAGGTCAAAGAGACCCCCTAAAAGCCGCTAATCTCTTAGCCATTTTCTCTAATTCCTGTCTAATTTCTACTAATTCCATTTCCTTCACCTCTATGTAATTGCTGTTACTTTCGCATGAAAACAAGGGAAACTCTCTCCACTTATGACGGAGAGAGTTTAATCCTTCTTAATTATACATTTTTGATGTAAAAGTTTGCAAAGCAGCCTGGGCTACCGCCCTATATTACTTCCCAATGCCACAGCAGTTTTTATATTTTTTACCGCTACCACATTTACATAAATCGTTGCGGCCCACTTGGTCACCTTTTACAACTGGTTTTTTCTTCGCCTCTTCGCCATCGCTAGATGGGTGAACAGCTTCACCTTGAACAACTTCTTGACGCTCTAAGTTTTGTTCAATTTCAGCCTTCATAATGTAACGAGAAATTTCCTCTTCAATAGAAGCAATCATTGATTCGAACATTGCGAATCCTTCCATTTGATACTCACGAAGTGGATCAATTTGACCGTAAGCACGTAAATGAATACCTTCACGAAGGTGATCCATCGCATCGATATGCTCTGTCCATTTCGTATCTACAACACGGAATACAACAACTTTTTCGAACTCACGCATTTGCTCTTCTGGCATAAGCTTTTCTTTGTCATTGTAACGCTCTATTAACTTCGCGATAATTGGCTCGCTCATTTCCTCTGGAGCAAGGCGACGTAATTCTTCTTCTTTCACATCTCCTTCTTGCAGAAGGTTTGTATTTAAGTAGTCAACAAGACCTTTAATGTTCCAATCTTCTTCAATTTCCTCTTGTGTATGAAGTGCAACCGCACGCTCTACTGTAGATTTCATCATACCTTCAATAATACCGCGTAAGTTCTCAGACTCCATTACCTCTTGACGCTGCTTGTAAATAACTTCACGTTGCTGACGAAGTACATCATCGTATTGTAGTAACTGCTTACGTGCATCATAGTTATTTCCTTCTACACGTTTTTGCGCAGATTCTACTGCACGAGAAACCATTTTACTTTCGATTGGCTGAGAATCATCCATACCAAGGCGATCCATCATCGCTTTCATATTATCAGAACCGAAGCGACGCATTAGTTCATCTTCCATTGATAAGTAGAACTGCGTAACACCTGGGTCCCCTTGACGACCAGCACGACCACGTAACTGATTATCAATACGACGACTTTCGTGACGCTCTGTACCGATAACGGCTAAACCAACGTTTTTCACATCGTCTCCAAGCTTAATATCTGTACCACGACCTGCCATGTTCGTCGCAATCGTTACAGCGCCTTTTATACCTGCTTCTGCAATGATATCCGCTTCACGCGCATGGTTTTTCGCATTTAAGATGTTATGACGTACACCTTTACGAGTTAACATTTTTGAAATAAGTTCTGACGTTTCAATCGCCACTGTACCGACAAGAACTGGTTGTCCTTGTTTATGACGATTTACAATATCCTCAACAACAGCATTAAATTTACCTTCCATTGATTTGAAGATTAAATCCGCACGGTCATCACGAATAATCGGTTTGTTTGTTGGAATTACGATAACGTTCATATTGTAAATGTTACGGAATTCCTCTTCCTCTGTTTTCGCTGTACCAGTCATACCAGATAACTTTTCGTACATACGGAAGTAGTTCTGGAATGTAATTGTCGCAAGCGTCATACTTTCATTTTGAATTTCTACGCCTTCTTTTGCCTCGATCGCTTGGTGTAACCCTTCGCTATAACGACGACCTTTCATAAGACGACCAGTAAATTGGTCTACAATTACGATTTCGCCTTCTTGTACAACATAATCTGTATCACGATGCATAACAACGTGCGCACGAAGTGCCTGATTAATATGGTGAAGAAGCGCTACATGTTTTAAATCAAATAAGTTTTCAATATGGAAAGCTTTCTCCGCTTTCGTAATACCATCTTCTGTTAACATTACATTTTTCGTCTTCACATCAAATGAATAATCTTTTTCATTTTCTAACGTACGAACGAATGCATTTGCAAACATGTACAGCTCTGTTGATTTTTGAGCTTGTCCAGAAATAATAAGTGGCGTACGCGCTTCATCGACTAAGATAGAATCGACTTCATCGATAATAGCAAAGTGCAGTGGGCGTTGAACGCACTGCTCTTTATATAAAACCATGTTGTCACGTAAGTAATCGAATCCAAGCTCATTATTTGTGCTATACGTAATATCAGCAGCATAAGCCTCTTGTTTCTCTTCGCGTGACATACTGTTTAAATTAATTCCTACTGTTAATCCTAGGAACTCATGAAGTTGTCCCATTTCGCTCGCATCACGTTGTGCTAAGTATTCATTGACTGTAACAACGTGAACACCTTTTCCTGTTAAAGCATTTAAATATACAGGTAATGTAGATGTTAACGTTTTACCTTCACCCGTTTTCATCTCAGAGATATTCCCTTCATGTAAGGCAATACCACCCATTAACTGTACACCATACGGACGCATTCCAAGAACACGAGTCGCAGCTTCACGAACAACCGCAAAAGCTTCAGGTAGTAGATCATCTACTGTTTCACCTTTTGTTAGACGTTCTTTAAATTCAAGCGTCTTCCCTTTTAATTGTTCATCAGTTAATGGCTTAATAGATGGCTCTAGTGCATCAATTTGCTCAACTGTCTTCTGCATACGTTTAATTTGGCGTTGATTTACATCAAACACCTTTTTTAAAATACCGATCATAGGAAATACGCTCCTCTTTTTATTAAAATAAAACTTCCGATTGTTTTTTCTTTTTCTCTATTACAATCAGTCGTTATAAAAATCAAATGTATGTTATGCCAATTTTTCTCCTAATTAAAAAAACTAAAATGTATATACCTAATGATAATTGTAACACTTGTCTTATAACTATGACAACAATCGGCCGAATGTCTCGTTCTAAATTAAGAAAACTTTTTTAAAAAATCTATTTTCAGCAAAAAAAGCGCAGCCATTTCGGCTACGCTTTTGAATTATTATTTAGTTTCGATTAAACCATATTTCCCATCTTTACGGCCATATACAACATTAGTTTCATTTGTATCAGCATTTGTGAAGACGAAGAAATTATGCCCTAGCATATCCATTTGTAGGATTGCTTCTTCAACGTCCATCGGTTTTAAATCGAATCGCTTTGTACGTACAAGTTCTAGTTCATCCTCTTCTACCTCATCCAGAACAGCTACTGCTTCTGGAAGGATAAAGTTCGTTTTCATAGAACCTTTCTCACGTAACTTACGATTTACTTTTGTTTTATGTTTACGAATTTGTCGCTCAAGTTTATCAACTACTAAATCGATAGCAGCGTACATATCGCTATTAGTTTCTTCTGCACGAAGTAATAAATCAGTAAATGGAATTGTTACCTCGACACGTTGCTTGTCAGAGTATACTTTTAAATTAACTTTAATCTCTGGGAATGTATCAAAATAACGCTCTAACTTACTTAGTTTTTTC
>NZ_JAKUFF010000113.1:0-9962 GCF_022663305.1 Bacillus cereus group sp. BfR-BA-01408
CAGCCTCCTTTGTCATATTTTGTCGGTAAGTCGATATATTTTAAAAATCGCCGATATATTTTGAGTTACGGTCGATATATTCCAATAATCGCCGATATATTTTAAGTTACAGTCGATATATCCCAATAATCGCCGATATATTTTCACTTACACTACACATAAAAGCTACCGCGCACGGTAGCTTTTATTTTTTCTTCATATCCGACGCTTTTTTTACAATAACCCCACAAGCAATTCGATCACCTGATTTACCTGTCGGTTGTGTCATACCATCATCAGCATTTTCTGTAATAATAATAGACGCTCCATCTTTTCTATGAATCGTCGTTTTCCCTTCTTCAAGCGTTATATGTGGCGCATCAATTTCTGCTTTAATTTTCCCGGAACCGTCTGCAATTACGTTCGGTAAATCACCGTTTTCTGCACCCTTCGGATTAAGGAGTCCATGCTTTTTATTATCAGGGTTAAAATGATTCCCAGATGATTCAAAACGCGGTGCTTTACACTCACCAATTTCATGTACATGTATGCCGTGTGGGCCAGGTGTGAACCCTTCCCCTTTAATCTTAATTTTTACTCCGCTTGTTTGCTGCACTACTTTCGCAGTCCCCACTTCATCACCTGAAGCATTATGTAATTTCACGTCAATTTCTTTCGGCTTTCCTTGGTCACAACCTGCCATCAGAAATAGTAAACAACAACTGAAAAAAAGCCGTTTTTTCATTTTATTCCCTCCAAAATACATTCTGCCCTTAGATTGTCCGAGCATAGAGGGAAACATACAAAAATGAGTTACTGTTTCTTTTCAGCTAACAGCTTTTCTTCAACTTTCTGTAATCGATCTGCTTCTCGTTTTGATACACGAATGAACATACGCCACGTGGCAACCGCACCGATAATAAATAGAACACAAACAATCCCTGGAATAATATATTCTGTTTTATCTTCCGGAAAATATAATGGCATCATATAAATCACTCCTTATTATAGGATTCACAAGTCATCAGAATTTTCTGTTATATTATCTTAAATTATAGTGGAACCTATCCACATTCTCAAGGGGGCATTCCGAACGCGAATGATTTCTTTGACTCCTTCTTCTACTTTCCTTACTATAAACTTGAGGTGAAAAATATGAGAGAAACATTTGAAATTGGCGAAATCGTTACTGGTATTTATAAAACGGGAAAATACATTGGCGAAGTTACAAATAGCCGCCCTGGCAGTTACGTCGTAAAAGTATTAGCTGTTTTAAAACATCCGGTGCAAGGTGACTTACATAACGTAAAACAAGCTGACGTACCATTTTTCCACGAAAGACGTGCTTTAGCTTTTCGTGAACAGACGAACATTCCAGAGCAAATGGTGAAGAAATATGAAGGAGAAATTCCAGATTATACAGATTCACTCAAATTAGCATTAGAAACTCAAATGAATTCATTTTCTGAAGATGATTCACCTTTTGCAGTTCGTAGTCTAGAAACATTAGAGCAATTAAAAAAAGACTACAAACTTTAAAAAAACAAAACGACCAAATTACATACTGTGCAATTTGGTCGTTACTGTGTACTCACTTTCTTTAACACTTTTGAAAAATCAACGAGTTCCCCTAATGTTGGAGGTGCTGGTTTCACTAAATACTCTTTATCTTTTTCTACTAACTTAAAAATATTATACGTCGTCATCGCATCATCTAGCGCACAATGATGCTTACCCGTCCCTACTTTTCCATACGCCTCAATTGCTTTCCACAGTCCTGTTTGATTTCTCTCACCAAAAAACTTCTTATACTCAAGTGATAAATCACGACACTGTCCTTGGAAAGGAAAATCTACTCCCGCTTTTTCACAATTATGCTTCAACACTTTCATATCCATATTTCCCCACGTAACAATGGTCGGTTTACATCTCTTTTCATATTCTGCAAGTTTTTCAACGAGTTCTGGAAACGAAATTCCTTTATCTACGACTTCTTGTTTAATCCCTAAAAACTTCTTACATCGATCCGTTAAAGATGGAAAAGTTTTCGGCCTAACATGAGCTGAATACGTATCTTCTACCTTACAGCCAACAACCGAAACGAGTCCTACCTCAATAATCTCCGGGAAAAATCCTTTTGGTTTTTTTCTGTGCTGGGGCATCGTAAACTCAAAATCCAAAAATAAAAATTGTTGTTCATTCATACGATCCCTTCCTTATCATCTTTGTCATTCCTTTCTATTTGACACTCCTACACGAACAAGCTCGAATGCTAATTCCATTTTAAATATTCAGATTGGATGTATCTTATATATATGTCAAATGCCCGCAAATATTTTTAAAAATAAGAAAAAGTAACCTTTGCAGAAAATATAACAAAATAAGCCCTTTCATTTACATCCGACATTTTTCTACTTTATAATGACGTTATGTGTGTTTCATCTAGTTAATTTTTGACACACTAAGAAAAGTGAATGAAAGGAGATGAGAGTTTTGCACGAAACAACGCAAGAGCTCGCAAACTGGCAGTATTATTTTGCTATCGCAGTCTTTTTAATTACATATGCCATTATTATTTCTGAAAAAATTAATCGCGCTGTCATCGCACTTCTTGGTGCAGCACTCATGGTAATTATGGGGGTTGTTGATTTACACAATGCCTTTACGAAACATATTGAATGGGGGACGATTACACTACTCATCGGTATGATGATTTTGGTGAACATTACGAGTAAATCGGGCGTCTTCCAATACGTTGCCATTAAAGCAGCAAAAGGAGCGCAAGGAAATCCAATTAAAATTTTAATTTCACTTTCCTTACTTACTGCACTTGGTTCCGCGTTTTTAGATAACGTTACAACTGTACTTCTTGTTGTTCCAGTTACTTTATCTATTACGCGCATACTGCAAGTAAATCCTGTCCCTTATTTACTTTCTGAAATTATTTTTTCAAACATCGGGGGAACAGCAACATTAATTGGTGATCCACCTAACATTATGATTGGTTCTGCCAATAAGCATTTAGATTTCAATGCTTTCTTGCTAAACTTAGCGCCAATCGTAATTATTATCATTGCTGTGACAGCAGCAATACTTTACTTCATGTACCGCAAACAATTAATCGCTGATCCTGTACAAGTTAAAAAATTAATGAGTTTAGATGAAAAACAATACATTAAAGATCCAGTATTAATGAAAAAGTCTTTAACAGTACTTGGACTTACAATTGTAGGTTTCATGACCCATTCCATTTTCCACGTTGATGCAGCTATCATCGCTTTAACTGGTGCTACTGTACTTATGTTAATCGGTGTGAAAGAACATGAAATTGAAGAAGTATTCGCAAGTGTAGAATGGGTAACAATCTTCTTCTTCGCAGGACTATTCGTACTCGTTGGAGGACTTATCGATATCGGTCTTATTAAAATGTTAGCTCAAAAAGTAATTGGCATAACAGGCGGAGATATTTCTTACGCATCTATCCTTATTTTATGGGTATCTGGTATCGCCTCTGCAACGATTGATAACATTCCATTCGTTGCAACAATGATTCCTCTTATTAACGATATGGCTGTCGGATTAGGTTTATCACCTGCTGACGCACAAATCGACGTATTATGGTGGGCATTAGCATTAGGTGCTTGTCTAGGCGGAAACGGAACATTAATCGGCGCTTCTGCTAACGTAATCGTTGCAGGTATCGCAAGCCGAGAAGGACATAAATTTAGCTACATGGACTTCTTAAAAGTCGGTTTCCCAATTATGATCGTTTCATTAATCATTTCTCATATTTATATTTATGTACGCTACCTTATGTAGCACAAAAAGCGCCCTGCTTTCAGGGCGCTTTTTCTATCTCAAATATTACATATACTACTCGTTATACCTCACCGGCTCATTTCGAATAATGAACAAGTGAATCGGCAAGAACACCGAAAATGTGATGACATGAATAATTGTAAATAATATAGAGTTCGTTCCATATCTGTCTAAGATAGCGTAAATGAGATAAATGGACAACACAATCGATACAGCTGTTGCTAGTATACTTATAATTGGTACGAAATTAAAAATGAAACACGCGACATATATGCCGAATACTTTCCATCCTGCTTCTTCTTTCAAGAAATCTGGTAATTTATCTTTTGCTAAATCGCCCCATGTTTTACTATTTATAAAAGGAATAAAAGCAAGAACCCCATCCGTTGCACCATCATTTTTCGCCATCGTATACAGTGCAAAAGCCGTTAACAAATACGAAATAATTGCCCAAATTATGATAACAAGAATAAACGCAAAACTAAGAGCAAAGAAACCTGCTAGTACGCCTTGATCTTCCATCTTATCCTCTCCTCTCTACTTTCAACATATTTCGTTACATGGCAAGTTATGTTTTAAAATTCAACCAAACTCTCTGTATAATGAAATAAGCAAGATAATAAGAGAGGAGAATGTACTTATGCACCCATTTGTAAAAGCATTACAAGAGCACTTCATAGCAAATCAAAACCCAGAAAAAGCAGAACCGATGGCACGTTATATGAAAAATCACTTCCCGTTTCTTGGTATTCAAACTCCCGAGAGAAGACAATTATTGAAAGACGTCATTCAAATACATACTCTCCCAGACCAAAAAGACTTCCAAGTTATCGTACGTGAGCTTTGGGATTTACCAGAACGAGAATTTCAGGCAGCCGCACTCGATATGATGCAAAAATATAAAAAGCATATAAACGAAACGCATATCCCCTTCTTAGAAGAACTCATTGTAACAAAATCTTGGTGGGACACTGTCGATAGCATCGTCCCTACATTTTTAGGTAATATCTTTTTACAACATCCCGAATTGATTTCTGCCTATATTCCAAAATGGATTGCATCAAATAACATATGGTTACAACGCACCGCTATTTTATTCCAGCTAAAATATAAACAAAAGATGGATGAAGAACTTCTTTTTTGGGTTATTGGACAACTACATTCTTCGAAAGAGTTTTTCATTCAAAAAGCGATTGGATGGGTACTTCGCGAATATGCAAAAACAAAGCCCGATATCGTTTGGGAATACGTGCAAAATAACGAGCTTGCCCCGCTCAGTAGGCGTGAAGCAATTAAGCACATTAAAGAAAATTACGGAATAAATAACGAAAAAATAGGCGAGACTCTATCATAGATAGACGCGTTCCTCTATTGAGATTTAAAAAAGAACGTGTTAGAATATGTTCATTATTATTAATATAAGTAGCGATGACGGACTTATAAGTACTTGCACAAAAAGCGATTCAGGGATAGTGAAAGCCTGAAGCCGCAAGGAAACGGCAGTCTCGAGCAATACGTGATAAAGTGGATGCACCTTTTGTGTATCAACTAGGGTGGAACCGCGGGCAAACGCTCGTCCCTAGGCAATAAAGCCTTGGGATGAGCGTTTTTTTATGTTTTTTAAAGCATATACTGCTCGTTTCACAAGTTACCTGAGCACGTCATCGCCAATACGTTAACTTTCAAAAGGAGGATTTTATTATGTATTCAATGGAACAAGTAGTAAACTTAGCGAAACATCGCGGTTTCGTTTTCCCTGGTTCTGAAATTTACGGTGGTCTTGCAAACACTTGGGATTACGGTCCACTTGGAATCGAATTAAAAAATAACGTTAAAAAAGCTTGGTGGAAAAAATTCATTCAAGAATCTCCATACAACGTTGGTTTAGACGCAGCTATTTTAATGAACCCAAAAACTTGGATCGCTTCTGGTCACGTTGGTAACTTCAACGATCCAATGATCGACTGTAAAAAATGTAAAGCGCGTCATCGTGCTGACAAATTAATTGAAGATGCATTAGATGCAAAAGGCATCGAAATGGTTGTTGATGGTCTTACTTTCGACCAAATGGCTGACTTAATGAAAGAACATGAAGTAAAATGTCCTGATTGCGGTAGTGAAGAATTCACTGAAATCCGTCAGTTCAACTTAATGTTCAAAACATTCCAAGGTGTTACAGAGTCTAGCACAAACGAAATCTTCCTTCGTCCAGAAACAGCACAAGGTATTTTCGTAAACTTCAAAAACGTACAACGCTCTATGCGTAAAAAACTTCCATTTGGTATTGGCCAAATCGGTAAGAGCTTCCGTAACGAAATCACGCCTGGTAACTTCACATTCCGTACACGTGAATTCGAACAAATGGAACTTGAATTCTTCTGTAAGCCTGGTGAAGATTTAGAGTGGTTCGCATTCTGGCGTGAAACTTGTAAGAACTGGTTACTTTCACTTGGTATGACTGAAGAAAGCATGCGTCTTCGTGACCACGGTGAAGAGGAATTATCTCACTACAGTAACGCGACAACTGACATTGAATTCAAATTCCCATTCGGTTGGGGCGAACTATGGGGCGTTGCATCTCGTACAGACTTCGATTTAAAACGTCACATGGAACACTCTAACGAAGACTTTAACTATATCGATCCACAAACGAATGAGCGTTACGTACCATACTGCATCGAGCCATCTTTAGGTGCTGACCGCGTAACATTAGCATTCTTATGTGATGCATATGAAGAAGAGCAATTAGAGAACGACTCTCGTACAGTTCTTCGTTTCCACCCTGCTTTAGCACCATATAAAGCAGCAATCTTACCATTATCTAAAAAGCTATCTGAAGGTGCTACTGAAGTATTCGCAGAACTAGCTAAAGACTTCATGGTAGACTTTGACGAGACTGGTTCTATCGGTAAACGTTACCGTCGTCAAGACGAAATCGGTACTCCATTCTGTATCACATACGACTTCGACTCTGTTGAAGACAAAGCTGTTACAGTACGTGACCGTGACACAATGGAACAAGTTCGTATGCCAATTAGCGAACTAAAAGGTTTCTTAGAGAAGAAAATCCAGTTCTAATTATAAGAAAAAGAGGCTGCTCTAATGAGCGCCTCTTTTTTTACTTTTCACGTTTTTCTTTAATTGCTACTGTACATCTTGAAATACATAATAAATCGTCATTCTCATCAATGATACGTACATCCCAAACCATCGTTGAGTTTCCTCTATGTATCGGTGTTCCGATCGCTGTTACAATTCCATCTTTCTTTGAGCGAATATGATTTGCATTAATTTCTAGACCGAAACAGATGCATTTTTCTTGATCAATTAAATTGTATGAACCGACACTTGCTACTGTTTCCGCCAACGCAACAGAAGCACCACCATGTAAAAATCCAAATGGCTGATGCGTACGCTCATCTACGGGCATCGTAGCAACCACCTTATCTTCTGTCATCTCTAACAACTCAATTCCAAGTGAATCCATTAAAGTTTTTGCCATATCGTTTCCCCCTTCTCTTACTTTAATAAAATGTATAATTTTACCTATTTATTTTCAAACTACTTATAACACTTATATAAGGAGGTTTCACCTAAATGAAACAGAAATTTTGTATATTACTGCTTATGTGCTCCTTGCTGACTATTGTACCAAATTGTGCACTAGTAGCCAAAGCATCCAACCTGACAATCGATGTTCAGACTGTCACACAAAAAGGTAAGAAACCTTATATAGAATATCAAATTAACAGACCTTCTTTTCATAACTTTTCCGATTCTAAATTTCAAAATAAGCTCAATTTCTATTACAAAAAATCTACTGACAAATTTAAAACCAAATTAGAAAAAGACGCAAAAAAATATTATAAAGAAACAGAAGGATCAAGTACACCATTTCATCCGTACGTGGCGAATGTTGATTATAAAGTCTCTTTAAATAAACCACCTTTTCTTAGCCTATATTTGAATTACTATCAATATACAGGCGGAGCACATGGTCTTTATACGTGGAAGGCAAACACATTCGATTTAAACGAAAAAAAGTTACTACACTTAGACGATTTATTTCAACAAAAAGATGCATACAAAGAAGTAATTCGTGCTGAGATTGTAAGACAAATTAAACAAAATGAAAGTATTTATTTTCCTGATGCATCTGAAAAAGTCATGAGCACGAAAAAGTTCCACTTCTTTTTAGAACCGGACAATCTCGTCATTTATTTCCCTTTATATGAAATTGCCCCTTATTCAAGTGGAATTCCGCAATTTCGTATTCCTTATACGTTGTTAAGAGACTATTTGAAGCCTTCTTATCAAAATATTTTAATTGACAACAAGTAAATCTTTTCGCTACGATAATGTTAACCTAAAAACAACAGGAGGTTAACATTATGAGAAGATTTCATGTTTTAGATTTAGCATTAGCTGCCATGTTCGTTGCTCTTATGGCCATTGGTGCAAATATTGTATCTTGGGCACCATTCTTACAAATAGCGGGCGTCCCATTATCTATGCAACCATTTTTCGCAATTTTAGCAGGGCTTCTTCTTGGAAGTAGACTTGGTGCATTATCAATGACCGTTTACATGCTCGTTGGAGTAGCAGGTGCGCCAATCTTCGCTAACTTCAAAGCTGGATTTGGAGCACTTTTAGATCCTACTGGTGGTTTTATTATCGCATTTATTATCGTTGCTTACGTATCAGGAAAATTAGTAGAACAAAAGGAACGACCGACATTTCGTACATTTGCAATTGCTTCGTTGACAGGAATCATTTTAACGTATATTATCGGTACTACTTACATGTACGGAGCAGTCAATCTCTTCATGGGTGGTAATATGAGCTATAAAGCTGCTTGGATGATTATGATGTGGTTTGCAGTAAAAGATATTGCATTTACCATTATCGGTGCTATTATCGCACCTCGTATATACTATGCTGTACGTCGTTCCGCTTATCAGCATTCTCATTCGACGATTTCATAAGAAAAAGGAGTTGTTCCTACTGGAACAACTCCTTTTTTATATTAAGACTCTTGATTCGTTTGTTCTTCTAAAATTTTCTTCATCATCGTAACCATGTCATCACGTAATTCTGGGTGTTGCAGTGCCATTTCGATTGTTGTTTGAACAAATCCTAACTTTTCACCTACGTCGTAGCGCTTTCCTTCGAAGTCGTAAGCGAATACACGTTGAATTTCGTTTAAGCTTTGAATCGCATCTGTTAACTGAATTTCGCCACCAGCACCAATATGTTGCTGGTCTAAGAACATGAAGATTTCAGGTGTTAAAACGTAACGTCCCATAATTGCTAAGTTTGAAGGTGCTGTACCTGCTGCTGGTTTCTCAACGAAATTGCGAACTTGGTAACGACGTCCTTCCTGCTCTAACGGATCGATAATTCCGTAACGGTGTGTTTCATCTTCTGGAACCGTTTGTACACCAATAACAGAAGAAAGCGTTTTATCATATTCTTCAATTAATTGACGTAAACATGGTTTTTCAGCTTGAACGATATCATCACCTAATAAAACAGCGAATGGCTCATCACCAATGAATTTACGCGCACACCAAACAGCATGACCTAATCCTTTTGGTTCTTTTTGACGAATATAGTGAATATCCACCATTTTTGAAGAAGCCTGTACTTTTTCAAGTAACTCATACTTTTTCTTTTCTAATAAGTTTTGCTCTAACTCAAATGCATTATCAAAATGATCTTCAATAGAACGCTTCGTTTTACCAGTAACGATAATAATATCTTCGATTCCTGATTTTACTGCTTCTTCTACAATGTATTGGATAGTTGGTTTATCAACAATCGGTAACATTTCTTTCGGCATCGCTTTCGTTGCTGGTAAAAAACGTGTTCCTAATCCAGCTGCTGGGATTATCGCTTTTCTTACTTTTTTCATCACAAAATACCCTCTCTCCTGTCGGAATTCATAGCAATCATTTCCTACATAAAACAAAAGGGAGGTTTCGCTCCCTTTTGTTCCTTACTACTTAAAATTACTTTATATTATAAACGATTCATAATATCTTCTTTAATAGTAAGTAACTTTTGTTCACTATTTTGTAAAGAATTATCTTGAACACCGAAGTAGAACTTAATCTTCGGTTCAGTTCCAGATGGACGTAGGCAGAACCAAGAACCATCTTCTA
>NZ_JAKUFF010000114.1:0-9916 GCF_022663305.1 Bacillus cereus group sp. BfR-BA-01408
TTCATCTTGTTCATCATATTGATCCGCTCCTTTTCGAATAATGGTTGCCCTGTTTCTGACTTAATTGTATGAAATATCGCAAGAAGTAACTATCGAATTAGCTTACAGGAAAATTACACTTTTGTAAGAAAAACGAATGAAGGTGTAATGATGAGAAGGTTTGACATATGTTCATGGAATTTATTAATTTAAAAGTAGAGGTGAGTGTATGGCTAATATTAAAGATATCGCCAAGATGGCTGGGGTTTCAGTTACAACTGTTTCGAGGGTGCTAAATGATCATCCATACGTAAGTGAAGAAAAAAGGAGAGTTGTTTTAGAAATAGTTGAGAAATTGAATTACTCACAAAACGCAAATGCTGTTCATTTATCAAAAGGAAAGACGAATATTGTTGGTGTAATTCTCCCTTACATTAATCACCCGAGCTTCGATGCAATGGTAGGGGGAATGATGGAGGGAGCGTTAACTCATAACTACAGGGTGCTACTTTGCCAAACAAACTATAATAAAAAAGAAGAAATGAAAAGTTTACATATGTTAAAAACGAAACAATTGGATGGCCTTATTATTTGTTCGCGTGCAAATGATTGGGAAATGATAGAACCGTATGCTTCGTACGGCACAATCATTGCTTGTGAAGACAATGATATTTCAAATATCTCAAGTGTATATACAAATCATTCGGCAGCTTTCCAGCTAGGAATGAATCACCTTATTGAAAAAGGTTATAAAAAAATTGGTTATTGCACGGGGAGAAAGCTAGGACCGAGTAGTCAAAAGCGTTTTGATGTGTATAAGCGTCAATTGCAATCTATAGATGAAGAAGTGAATGAAGAATGGATTTTCACAGAATGTTTTACGTTAGAAGATGGTGTGAGAGTGGCTCATAAATTAAAGAAGATGCAGCATCTTCCTGAAGCATTAATAGTAGCAGGAGATGAAGTTGCGATTGGGGTTATGACGGAAGTTGGGAAATTGGGTATTCAAGTTCCTGAGAATTTAGCGATTATTGGTTTGGATAACCAACCTATTTCGCAAGTGTTACAACTTACAACCATTGATCAAAATTTGAAGGGAATAGGAAAAGCGGCTTTTGAAATGTTTTATCGGCAAATAAGTGACGAGAGTTCTAAACAAGAAAAGGTGGAAATTCCATATGAACTTGTGGAGCGATCTACAGTGTAGTTTTAATCCGTTATGTGTATAAGTGCATAACGGATTATTTTTTTGAAATACCTTTGACAGGAAACGCGTTTCATACTTTATAAAGGGGTTAAACCGGTTTGTAACAATCCATGGATTCTTTTCAAGAATAGTATTTGGAGGGAAATGCATGAATGAACTTTTATTAAGTATAAAAAAGTTTTTAGGGAATGACGAAAATGTTTTAGCCTTTGTGGTGGGGGTTTTTGAGAAGGATAATTTCACGTTATGTTATCAACATGGGATTTTTGTTGCGACTACTAGACGTCTCCTGTTTTACGGGAAATTTCCTTACTATCCTTCAACATTTAAAGAATACTCATATTTGCATATAGATAGCATAGATTTCCGCCCGTATTTCGAATTTATTTGTAATCATGAAACCATCCGAGCTAAGTATATTCAGAAGGGGAATGTGGAGCAATTTGTCCGTATAGTTAGAGCGAATGTGAATAATTAATCACCCCCCTGTTTAAACATAATATCCTGGTCTTTATGAGGAAAAATGCTGAATAAAAACAACTTCTAAACCTCTAGGAGATAGTGATACAATGTCAAATGGGGGGAGGGTATGAACTATGGTTAATCAACGTATAAAGGAAATAACACTAATTACAATTGGTTCATTATTATTCGCAATTGGTATTAATTACTTTGCAATTCCAAACCGTCTATCAGAGGGTGGAATTATTGGTTTAACGGTTGTTACGTACTATTTATTTGATTGGTCGCCGGGGATTGTGAATTTTGCTATAAATGCAATTTTACTAGCTGTTGGTTATAAATTTTTTGATAAGAAAACGATGGTTTATACAATTTTAGGGATTGTAGAAACATCTTTGTTTTTATATGTTACGGAACATATTGAGTACCATGTAAATAGTGATACTTTATTAGCGGCACTATTTGCTGGTGTATTTGTCGGTATCGGATTAGGCTGTATGTTCAAAGCTGGAGGTACATCAGGGGGATCGGCAATTTTAGCACGGTTAGCAAATCAATATTTAGGTTGGAGTGTCGGAAAAGGTGTACTTATTATTGATATCGTTGTAATTGCTGGTTCTGTATTTATAATAGGGCAAGAAAAAGCGATGTACACACTTGTTGCAGTATTCATCGGAGCGAAAGTAATTGATTTCATTGTAGAAGGAATGGATACAAAAACGGCTGTTACAATTATTTCAAATCAACCAGAGTTAATACGTGAGGCTATTACGAAAAACATGACACGCGGCGTTACTGTATTAGAAGGGCGCGGCGGATATACTGGTAAAAATAAAGAAGTTTTATATGTTGTTATTAATAAACAAGAGCTTGTTAAGTTAAAGCAAGTTATTAGTCGAGTAGATGACGATGCTTTCGTCGTTATCCATGATGTACGTGATGTACTTGGCGGAGGCTTTAAAGCGAGCTAAAAGGTGAACGAGTAAATTCGTTCACCTTTTTTTAATTCTTACAAAAATGTAAGTGTAATGTAATGAGATTCAATAGTAGATTGTATTCCTTCTTTTTAAAATGGATGTATATATATCCTGCAGAGGAGGAATGTTTATTATGAAGAAAAAAATGATCACTACTATAATAGCGATGATAGTCATAGTAATAATGTTACTACCTACGAAACTTGGACCGGTTATCGATAAATATAATCCATTTTATAAGACGAAAGAATACTATACGGTTGTGAATACAATTGGTCAGCATATTGGTGATGAGTGGTATGAATATGAATTTATTGCATTTGACGAACGTGGAAGAGAACAAAAAATAAAGAAGACTGTTAAGCATATGTTAAAGAGAGATGAAACATTAAAAGTGTACGCAAAAGGACGCTACGGCGAGTCAATTGAAGAAATTGAAGCTGTAAATATTCCCATTAATGCAAAGAGTAAACTTTTAGCGATGAGATAGTGAATTATACCCCCACCTATTTTTTGTCGAAAATAAAAATACTAGGTAGGGGTATTTTGATGTGTGCAAAAAAAGCCTTGGTCCATATGGACTAAGGCTTTTTTTAATATATAAAGGGGAAGGGGGTACATTGTAGTAGCATGAGTGAAAGGTATAAGAAGAGTAGCTACTAGCAATGTAATTTGGTTATGTGAGTGTTCTTCTTATTTGGCTTACTTGCTAACTTTATTGTACGAGATGTCAGTAAGAGAAACTATCGAATTACATTACACATAGCTTACAAACATGTAAGTCTTCTGTAATGTAATTCGATGGTTAAAAGATAGTGAATTTTATATAGTGTAATTAGAAAGTCTCACTGTATTACTTTCTGTTTGTAATATGAATGAAGAATGAAAAACCAACTACTTTTTAATAGCCTCATCTGTATGGAGATGAGGCCCTTTTTATAAACCTTACAACATTGTAAGGTTTACGTAAGTTAATTCGATAGTAAATTTGTCATATTTTTTGCATAATAGATACAAATAGATAAAAATAATTAGGGATATAGTAAGAAGGGAGAAGAATGGGATGCGTAAAGAAGAAGTAGTGAAGTTTCCAATTAAAGATTTCTGTAGCTACTTTACTGTTGCCGTAGTATGTATTGGATTATTTGATATCATAACAAACTTAATTGTTAAATAATATAGATGACAAAACAAGAAGGGAGATCCTTTCTTGTTTTTTTTATGGGGGAATAAAGGTGAAGTGGATTGATAGTCATATACATGTTGACCAATATAAGGATGAAGAGAAAAGTAAATTACTTAAAGATGTGGAGCATAGTAAAGAGATAAAGGGGCTTATTGCAGTATCTATGAATTATCAATCAAGTAAAGAAACTTTATCTTTAGCAAAACGATATTCTTTTGTACATCCAGCAATAGGTTTTTATCCGGAGCAACCGATTCATAAAGAAGAATGTGAGCAAATTTATAAATTAATTGAAGAGCATGTAGAGGATATAGTTGCGATTGGTGAAGTTGGCTTACCGTATTATTTAAGAAAAGAAGATGAGCGCATTGCTGTCAATTCGTATATATCAGTGTTACAACGGTTTGTTGAACTAGCTAGTAAATATGATTTACCAATTATATTGCATGCAGTGTATGAAGATGCTGATATTGTATGTGATTTATTGGAGAAATATAAAGTTTCGCGTGCACATTTTCACTGGTTTAAAGGAAGTGAAACAACAATGAAACGTATGATGAGGAACGGTTATTATATTTCTATTACACCAGATGTTTTGCATAAGGAGAAGATTAGAAAAATTGTTTCGTATTATCCTCTTGAATATATGATGGTAGAAACAGATGGACCGTGGGAGTTTCAAGACGATGTTATGACGCATCCGGGAATGATTAGAGAGGTACTAAAGGAAATTAGTGTTATAAAAAACATGTCTGTTGATAAGGTTATGAAAACGATATATGAAAATACGATTCAATTTTACCCCACATTAACGGGCAATAAGACTCCCACCTCAAAATTCGACTAATGCGGAGGAGTTAGGTGGGAGATCAACTGCCCGTAAAAGCCTGATTGGTTCAACTAATAACCAGTGGGGGATGGACATTAAAGTTTCACTTTATTTGAAAGGATAGGAGCGTTACTCTTATCCTTTTTATTATGGATATTTTTTCTAATATTTTCTATAATTTATGATGTGTTTAATTTGATGAAGGAAGTAGGGAAGAAAATGGGGAGAGCATATAAAAAAATAGCTGTTACAATGATGATCGGTACACTTTCACTTGCAGCGTTTGGATGTGAAGCAGAAAAAAAGGCTATCAATTCAAACGTAACACAAGAAAATAAAGAAGAACAAATTGATCCAGTAGTTGAAAAACAGATGAAAGAAAATGAGAAAAATGGCAATACGGTTGGAAACAGTTCTAATAAAGGGAAGATGGCAGAGAGTGATGGATGGGTTTACTATGCAGTAAATGGTAATAAAAATACAGGAGGCATTTATCGTACGAAAGATCAATTTCAGACTTCGGAACGTGTAGTGGAAGGTGTAAATGCTTCTTACATAAATATAAAAAACAAGGTTTTATATTTTATTCATACGGATGAAGATAAGAATGCGGGATTATCTTCTTTAATGAAGTATGATATATCTAACAAAAAGCTAGACACGTTAAAAGCGGATACAAATTATGTTTATATAAAAGACCAAACTTTATTTTATCCGAAAAAATATTCTGAGCATGGTGGTTTTGATATTGTAGGGATTGTAAAAATGGATTTGAAAACGGGACAGGAAGAAGAAGCGGCATTTAAAAATTCTGGTTGGTCTCAAACGATAGATGATAGTATTCTACATTGGAATAAAAATCGTGGAACACAAGTTACAAAAGATAATAAAACTTGGTCAAAAGAAAATTATGCAACAATATCTAGTGCTACATATGATAATGAAAAATTATATGCTGTTGTCGACTTTTCGTTACCTTTTGAAACAAATGAAGCTGAGCATGGCATATATGAAATAGACGTTCAACAAAATAATGAAAAGTTATTGGTAAAGGATGCCTTGCAGATGAATGTGAAAGGGGACACTTTTTATTATATAAAAAAGGATGGAGTATATAAGAAGAGAATGAATGGAGGAAATGAAAAAGTAATTTATAATAAAGCGGTTGAACCAACTAAATCTTATTTATATTTTGTAGCAGGAGATATGTACCTCTATACGGATAATGGCACTATCATGAATCTAGATACAAAGAAATCAAATGAAGTAAAAGATAAGAAATTAGCAGATGATGTTATGTTACAGAAAGTATGGAATGCACAGAAGGAACTTACTAATGTTCAAATGGCTGCACTAACAGGAAATCCAAAACGAGTAGGGGATTTGTCATACGGGGAATTAGTGACCCCTATTTATAATACGAAGGATAATTTAGAGACTACGCTATCTACGTATTTCTCAAAATCATTTATAGCAGAGTATATGAAGAGTAAGTATATGAAAGAGTTAAATGGAAAAATGTACTATGCTATTGGAGATCCAGGATCAAAAGCAGCAACTAAATTTACAAAAATTATTTCTGCCGAGTTAAAGGATGGAAAAATAAAAGCGCAGGTAGAAACGTATAATGACTATGATAATGTAACGGAAAAAGTGGAAGTTGAATTTATTTATGAAAATAATCAATGGGTTATTAATAATATGCCGCGTTTTGGTTTAAGTTAAAAAACCACCAAGCATTTTGCTTGGTGGTTTTATTTTAGGATTCTAATTTTTTTGCACGTCTTAATAACAATAGAAAGACAATGATGAAGAAACCAAGTATAAGGAAGAATCCATATTGTTTTACATAATCCATTATGTCGCTTGCGCTCGTTGGTTTTTCAACGTGAATGCCATCTTTATTAGTAGTAATATGAATATCCTTCATTTTCACTTCATTTGTTTCTTTTTGTAAATCAATCCATTCTATATTTGGAATACTTTCTAGATCCTTTAGTACTTCTTTTAATGGTTTCACACCTAAGTAAGGATGATAGAATGCACCGATAATGCCGTCAGATAGTTTTGCAACAGATACAGCACGTTCTTTCATTTTAGCGATAGCATGTGGCTTATCTTCTTCAATAAATCCAACTGTTTCAGGCATTAATTTCATGCCATGTAAAAAGGATGGGGTACTTGTATAAAATGGTGAGTGCATGGATTTCCAAGTTGTATCACTTAACTGTAGTTGTCCTACATAAGTTGAAAAGTATCTTGATAGTATTTCATATCCTTTTTGAGACATCGTGTAATGAGGTGCTTCAAATGCGACAGGATATAATTTGGCATCTACAAGTTCTTGAATGCCTTTTTCAATATGATCAGTTGTATATTTTTCTTCAAATTCCTCCCCTTTTTTTACGTATGCATTATAGGCATCTATAGTAGGAAAGTCATTTTTTGATTTTGGTTGTTCATGATTTGGTTGACGAATTGGCTGGTCTGTTTTTACGTCCCAAAATTCAAAACCTTCACCGGTTTCGCTATCATAAAATTGGTGAGTATAACCATGCATAATAATTGCTGCACCATCGTCTTGCATAGAGCGTAAAAGATCGACTAGTTCGGGTTTATCTTTTAAATGTACTGTCTTTCCTGTATCAGGATCTTTATATACTGGTATGACTGTCATCATGTAGGGGATCTTTTTCTCTTTTAGTAATTCAGCAATTTCTTTTAATTGATTTATATCTGCGGCTGGATGAACGTCTTCAAGACGTAAATAAGCTTCTACTTTATTTGTCGTTGGTTTTTGTCCAAAGTAAGAAAATAGCATTTCACCGACGTAATGAGAAATCCAGTCAAAGAGATTTGGTGTTGCAACGTAGTAAGATGTTTCATGTTGAACGATTAGTGGGTTCTTGTTATTTGAGCTTAAAGCGTTAGCAAGAACAGTTCCGTTTGTATCAAAAGATTGAATCAAACGTTCTTCTTCTAGAGTGTTTTTTAATTTATTACTTGGATATTCGATTTTATTAGTTCGTATATCATTATCCTTTAGGGTAATGAATGAAAAGCGATTAGATAATTGTTCAACATTTTGCCCTAAAACTAATACTGGACCTGAGAAATTTTCTATAAGTTGTTTTGCTTCAGTAGGAAACTCTTCTTTTTGTTCACCGATATAGACAATATGTGTATAAGAAGATGAATTAGTAATTTCATGAGCCTTGTTTAAACTTTTCGTAGTTATATCGTTTGTAAAATGTCCTAATTGAGTGTTAAGAATTTGAATATTATTTGTAATTTTATCTTCTTTTGTACTATATAAAACAAGTACTTTTGGTTTTGATGACGTTTGTGCAAAGGTGTGGATAGGGATAAGAAGTAAAATACTGAACAAGAGTATTATGCACTTTTTCATTCGGTCTGCTCCTATTCTATATGTAGAGTTCAATTTACAATTATATACAAGAAATACGTTGTAGTCTATGGAAGTTACATTTTTGCACGTATTTACCAGCTGTTTTTTCACAAAATCGGTCTAAAGCATGATGATAATATGTATAGTTATTTGCTATGATAAAAGAGTAAGAGAATGATAGAATGTGGGTAATTGTAAAGGGAAGAAGGCTGAAAGGGGACAAATTTCAGCGGAGAAAGAGGTAGAGGTAGTGAAGAAATTCTTTGTAGGATTTTTAGTTGTTCTTGGAGTGTACTTATATTTCCAAGGAAAGTCTGAAGGAATGGGCAAATTAGTAAATGAGACAAGCTATGTTGACTCAGAAGAAGCAAAACAGATGAAACAAATTATTATAGAGGAAGCAAAGAAAGTCAATCTTCCAGAATGGATACCTCTTACAATTGCCGAACATGAAAGTCGATTAAATCCAAGAAGTGTTGGAGATAACGGAACTTCATTCGGATTGTTTCAATTGCATCGCGGTGGTGGACTTGCACCGGATCATTTAACTGATGACGAGCTGAAAGATCCACGTACAAATGCGCAAATTGCAATGCCGCATTTAATGAAAGGATATAAGCGCGGGGTGCAAAAAGGTTTGACGGATTTTGCATTATTAAAATATATAGCAAATACATCTGGGTGGCCAGGGAATTTAGGGCCAGAGTGGACGGATAATAACATGAAGTATAACATCGGATTAGAAGATGTGTACTATCGAAATAAAGGTGTAATTAAAGAGTAGGTTTTTGATACCTACTCTATTTTTTTATGGATAATCGCGTCGTTTTGTTTTGTGAAATACGCTGCTAGTTGTATTTTTACGTCTTCTAGTTTTGTGGAAACTTGCGGTATTTTATATCCTACATATAACGGTGAAACGACAAATCTAGGAACAACTTTACAAATGATTTTTTCGTTTAAGTAATAGAAGAATAAGTTATAACTACTACATCCTTTATGGAAATCTGTCAGTATGTAACGTACAGTTTGCTGAATATAATTTGCTAGTTCATCTATGCATCCAATATCTTCAATAATGATATTAAATTCAGTAAAACCGATAATGGGACGATCTGAAATGTTGAGTTCAATGTGTTCGTTCTTTTGTACAATTACTCCTTGGAAATTGTCCTGTTCTACGTTATCGAGGTAGTTTACATATTTCATTCCAATAATCTGCATGTGTGCATGATGCAAACTTCCACCTGAGAATGGACCATGATTTTTGTATAAAATTACAGATGTGAATTCTTCATTCTTCTGTAAGTTTAACCAATGTTTAATGGAGAAACGGATTAACGATCGCATATGTTCTTCTGTATATGTCGCAATATGATCTTCACAATTATCTGTTTCGATTAGCACCGTTTGAAATGTATCTTTTAATGTAGGAAATTTGTTTTTTAGCCAAATAATTGAGCCTTCAGTTGCTAAAATATCCGTTAAATTTTCTCTGTCACAAAAAGGACATGCAGCGCTTCTATTCCGGATGCTTTCTGGTTTTTGTTTGCCGATATCGTTTAAAAAGTATAGTTGTTGTGTATCCATTTGTATATATGCCCCTTTAAAATATGTGTAAAAATCCCGCTTAATACATTCGGGAAAAGAAGAGGAAAATCCTTTAAAGGGAATAGGAAAAATAAAAGACAAGATATCCTCATTAAGATAGGGTACCTTGTCTTTTATTTTTTCTTTAATAATGTGTATGGATAATATAGATCGTTTTTATTGTGCTTCTTTTTTCTATTTTTTATTGTGTAAAAGGCAATTGCTGTACTTGCGATTACAATAATGGCTTTCTTCATATTCATTTACCCCTTTTTAT
>NZ_JAKUFF010000115.1:0-9889 GCF_022663305.1 Bacillus cereus group sp. BfR-BA-01408
GAAGAGCCGAATGTGTTAGAGAAGCCAGAGGTAAAAGAGCAACCGGAGATCTTGGTAACACCGATCGAAGAAGAAAATAAAGAAGAAACAACAGAAGAAATGAAAGACTTATTAAAGCCGGAAGAACCAAAGGTGAAAGAAGAACCGAATGTGTTAGAGCAACCGGAAGTATCAAGCAAACCAGAAGTACAAAACAAACAAGATGTACAAGATAAATCTGAAGTAACATCTAATGAAGAAGATAATAAGCAATTAAAAGTACTTCCTCAAACAGGTGGAGCATCAACTGAAGCTACTTCTGTTATCGCGGGGATGTTAACATTAATTTTAGGTGCAAGGTTGTTTAGACGTTCAAAAAATTAATGATGAGAGTTCGTTCGGAAACGAAATGTATGAAAAAAAGCGGAGACGATAAGTCTTCGCTTTTTTTCGTACTTAGCTAAATTGAATCTTCCTTATTAAATATTGTTTGAATTGATCTGTTTTACTGCGGAGATATATAGTTGTTAAATTCAAATTTTTATAGGGGATAGTGAGAATGAAAAGTTTTGATGCCATGAATTTAGGAGAGCGATCCAAAAGACATACTTAATAAGAGAGGCCGTCCCTAAAAAAGGGACAGCCTCATTGAATCGTATTATTTACGTGAAAATCCTTCTTCATCAAGGTATTCCGCAGCTTCTGGATAAGAGTTGAATGTACCGTCTAAATTTACACCAGCGTACACGTTCCACATATCGTCCTCTGAGATAAGAGTAAGGATATGACCGTCTTCGTTCTGCCATTCTTCTTCTTTTGCAGGTTCTGCAGGAACTACGATTTCTTCTTGTGATAATAGTTCAATTGATTGCTCAATTACTGAGCGTAACTCATCTGCTGAAAACTCACGGATGTTAACCATACCTTTATCATCCGTTTTGTAACCTTTAATCCCACTTGCATATACAAATCCGTTTCCATTTGGATGTAAATGATATACAACGTTCTTTTTATCTAAACGACTTTCTTCAAAGTGAAAGTTCACACGTTTTAATGATACGTTTTTTCTTTCTAATTCTGGGAAAGATTCAATGATCGATAATTTTTCTTCAAAAGTTAGCATAGTGCCTCCAAATATATAATAAAAGATTTAATTTATCCATTATATCATAGTTATAATAGTTTCCAAAGATGCGGTAGGAGCTTACAATTGAATGCGTTTACGTCACGATACTGTAAAAAGTGGACTAACGAATGTATCCTTTTAGGTGTACAATGGAAAATGGACTTTATACAAAGGTGGTTATTATATGTTTCAAAAAATAGCAAAGGAATGTTTAGCAGGTTTTACTGTTGCGATTGTTGCATTGCCACTTGCCATTGCATTTGGTATTGCTGCAACGGGAACGTCTGAGGGAGCACTAGTCGGATTGTATGGTGCAATTTTTGCAGGCTTATTTGCGGCGTTATTTGGTGGTACACCTGGGCAGGTTACGGGACCAACTGGACCGATTACGGTTATTGCAACAGGGGTTATTGCGACGCACGGATTAGAGGCGAGTTTTATAGTATTTATGATGGCGGGACTGTTTCAAATTTTATTCGGTGTATGTAAGCTTGGATCTTACGTGCGGTACATTCCCTATCCTGTCGTATCAGGATTTATGAACGGTATCGCATTAATTATTATTTTAGGTGAAATGAAGCATGTGCAAAATAGTTTTCTACTCGTCGTATTAACGATTATTGTCATGATTGTTTCTGGAAAGTGGATTAAGGCTATTCCATCTAGTTTAGTCGCATTAGTAGGTGTGACAGCTATGCTTCCTTTATTTTCTTCTGCGTTAGAAGGGCTTACAGTGAAGTTACCGGTTATCGGAAATTTGTCATTAAATAAGGTGATTGAAAAGATTGGGACGATTCCAGAAGCGATGCCAACGCTTCATATTCCATCTTTAAGTGGAACAGGTATAGCAGAACTTATTTTACCAGCGCTTAGTATTGCTTTATTAGGATCGATTGACTCGTTGTTAACATCGGTTGTAATGGATAACGTGACGGGGACACGTCATAAAAGTAATAAAGAACTGGTCGGACAAGGTATAGGTAATGTGATGAGCGGATTGTTTGGCGGATTAGCAGGGGCAGGTGCGACTGTACGATCTATCGTTAATATAAGAAGTGGCGGTAAAACGGCGCTTTCAGCAAGTATGCATAGTGTTATATTATTTATTTTCATTATGGGACTTGGATCAGTCGTACAATACATTCCACTTGCTGTATTATCAGGTATTTTAATTTTAACTGGTATTGGCATGTTTGATTGGGAGAGCATGAAGAAAATGCATGTAGCGCCAAAAGGTGATGTCGTTGTTATGCTCGTAACGATGATTGTCACAGTGAAGTTTGATTTAATGATCGCGGTTGCGTTCGGTATTATTCTTGCCTTCATTATATACATGGTGAAATGTAAAGAACGTAAAGCTTCTATTGTAAAAGAAAAGGAAGCAATATATAAAATTAAGGGCCCACTTTCGTTTTTAACAGTGGATCGTGTTTTTTATGCTTTACAAGACGTAAAATCTCCGGTTGTTTTACGTATGAAAGATACACGCTATATGGATGTATCAGGAGCTATGGCGTTATTGAATTTCATTGAGCAGTCGGGTAAGTCAGGATTGAGTGTAACGCTAGAGCAAGTGCCTGCTCATATTGAAAAGATATTAGTAACAATGGCGAGTAGTGAGCAGAAAGATAAATTACTATTTACAGAAGCTGATGTTATGCAAGGAAATGCCCTCGTATGAGGGTGTTTTTTATTGTTTTAATATTTTTCTTTTATTGGAATTTATTAATCTTAGCAGTATAGTAACATTCTAGATTAGGTATGTAATATTATATTAATGTATATGAATTATGAGAATTTTCGTTGGAAGGAAGAGCTTTAAGCTGGGGGGAATAATTGATGTACAAACAGTTGCCACACGGAGTGAAAATTGGGATTACACGCTCAATTGTTGTTTCTTTTGAGAAGTATATGAAAGAAATTGAATGGAACGAAGAAAAGTTTGATATGCAACAATTTGTTGAACAGTGGAAACAGTATTTATACACAAAATCAACTTGGATCAATAAAGTAGATGATGAGTTGAAAGGACATCCAGATTTCCATCAAGCGTTAGCAATGAAAGTAAATGAAAAAATTAACGAGCTTATTAATGAAAAACCGAGCGAAGAACAAGTGGAGCAATTAAAAAGAAATAAAGTAAAGCATGCAGATGAAATGTGCAAACTAGAAGCTGAATATCATATTGAACGTTTATTCGTAACGAAATAAATTTTACATAAAGAAAAAGCCTGTCCAAAGAGGTGTGATGGCATGTTTTCTACTGATAAAATTTCGTTTAGACTTGCTGTTAAACTAGCAAAATCCCATTCTTCTGGAAGCATACCTTCTACAAGATATTGCTTAGAAATGGCTTCTACAGCATGATCAATCATTGGAATAATAATTTCAATCATATTTGTATCTTCTTGTAATAAGTTATTACGTAATTTATAAATAACGTTACGTTGGTCATTTATTACATCGTCTAACTTTAAATTGTACTCACGCATTGAGAAATGGCTACCTTCACAAATTAATTGTGTACGGTTCACAAAATCATGGACTTTAGAAGTTAGAATAAGTCCTGTTTCATCTGTTTTCAGTGATTTCATTAATTTCTCGACTTCTTCTTGTGCGAAACGTTTTAGCATTTCATCTTCTAAAGAAAGGAAGAATTGAGAGCTACCTGGGTCACCTTGGCGACCAGCACGACCTTTTAGCTGATTGTCAACGCGTCGCGATTCATGGCGTTCTGTCCCGATTACATGTAATCCACCAAGTTCGTGAACACCCTCACCTAGTAAAATATCGGTACCTCGTCCGGCCATATTCGTCGCAATTGTAATTTGTCCTTTTTGTCCAGCAGTTGCGATTAAATCAGCTTCTTGTTCTGCGCTTTTTGCATTTAATAATTGATATGTAATATTTGCTTCATCTAAGTAACGAGCAACGGTTTCTGATTGTAAAATAGACATTGTTCCAATTAAAATCGGGCGTCCTTGTTTATTGTGTTTTAGAACATCTTCACGTACAGCTTTATATTTAGCATCGGCTGTTGCGTATACGACGTCCTTTTTGTCTTCACGAATGATCGGACGGTTTGTCGGAATCGGCATAACTTCCATGTTATATACACGGTTAAATTCTTTTTCTTCCGTTTTTGCTGTACCTGTCATACCAGATAGTTCTGGATACATACGGAAGAAGTTTTGAATTGTAATGGACGCTTGTGTTTGATTTTCTTCAGTGATTTCTAAGCCTTCTTTTGCTTCAAGAGCTTGGTGTAAACCGTCACTTAAAGAGCGACCATCCATAACACGACCCGTGAAAATATCTACAAGTAGAATTTTTTCATCGTGTACAATATAGTCAACATCACATTGGAAAGCGACATGAGCTCGTAATGCTTGAATCATATAATGATATAAAGTTTGATGTTCTAAATCATATAGGTTATCGATATCAAATAAATCTTCTATTTTTGTAATACCGTCTTCTGTAAAACTAGCAGATTTCGATTCTGCATCGTATGTGTAATGAAGAGTATCCTGGAATGATTTAATAACTTTTGCACATAAATAGTGTAAATCGGAGCTGCTTGATTTCTTACCAGCGATAATAAGAGGTGTCTTTGCTTCGTCAATTAAAACGCTATCAATCTCATCGATAATAGCAAAATGATAAGGACGTTGTACCTGTTCATTTTTTGAAGAGGCCATATTATCACGTAGATAGTCAAAGCCAAATTCTGTTCCAATACCGTATGTAATATCAGCTTCGTAAGCAAGTTTCTTTTCGGCAGGATCGATTTGAGGAATATTTAATCCAACCTTTAAACCTAGAAATTCATGAACTTGGCCAATTAATTCTTTATCTCGTTTTGCTAAATAGTCGTTTACAGTAATAACGTGAACGCCTTTTCCTTCAAGAGCACGTACGTATGTTGGAAGAGAAGAAACTAATGTTTTTCCTTCGCCAGTTGGCATCTCTGCAATATTACCTTCTAATAGTACAAGGCCACCAATTAACTGCACATCGTAGTGACGTAATCCAAGTACACGCTTTGCTGCTTCACGTACAACAGCGAATGCTTCAACTTTTATATCATTCACTGTTTTTCCATCATGTAGCATGTTTTTAAATGTGATCGTTTTATGACGTAATTCTTCGTCAGATAAATCAGATAGTTTTTCTTCTAGATTATTAATTTCTTGAACAAGTTGTTCATATTTTTTTAGTTTTCTCTTTTGAGAATCTCCTAACAGCTTTTTTACCGAATTCAGCATGTTGTAAACACTCCTCTTACTGACAATAGCTACATTATAGCACATGTTTATCCTGAATAAGTAGAAGTAGTAAATTCAAGAAAAAACTGGATATAAATAAGGTGTTATTGTACATAATATATTTAAAACTTAGAAAGAAAGAGAGTATTCAATGTATAAGAAATTTGGTATGATAGCTAAATGAGATTTTTCAAAAAAGAGAAGAATATAGCTATCTCGTTTTATGATGTAATAGGTATGGAAATTATATATTGAAAGAAAAGAGCTAGAAGATGAATAATAAGTTTGTGAAAGGCGCTGCGATTTTAACGATTACAACGTTTCTATCGAAAGTGTTGGGAAGTTTTTTTCAAATCCCATTACAAAATATAGCAGGAGATGAAGTGCTGGGGATTTTCCGCCTTGTTTTTCCTGTGTATATGATAGCTTTAACTTTATCAGTAGCGGGAGTACCGCTAGCTATATCAAAATTAATTGCTGAACTTCATGAGAAGAATGACGAGGACGGAATTGCCAAACTATTTACTTCAGCATCTATTATTGGAGTAATATTTGGAGTTCTTGGATTTTCAGTTATTATGATTGGATCAAGTATGTTTGCAAATATGCTTGGTGGACAAGATACAAAACTTCCACTAATTGTCACTTCGTTTGCGTTATTAATCGCACCATATATGGCGGTATATCGAGGGTATTTCCAAGGTTTTGGGGATATGATTCCTACCGGGTTGTCACAAGTAATTGAGCAGTTCATTCGTGTTTTCTTTATGTTAGCAATTGCATTCTTATTTGTATCTTGGAATAAAGGGAGTGACGTTGTAACAGGCGGCGCAATGATTGGTTCTTGCCTTGGGGTAATTACGTCACTTATCTATTTGAGATTGAAGTATGTAAAAAGTGTATATCGTTATAAAAGTAACGCATATTCACTACAAGATTTTAAAGATAATGCAAAAAAGATACTTCAGGTTTCGATTCCAATTGCAGTTGGAGCATTATCGATGCCGGTGTTAAATTTAGTTGATTCTGTAACGATTCCACATATGTTGCATGAATCCACTACAACGATTCAAGAACAATTTGGTATATATAGTCGTGGATTCGCGTTTACACAATTAATTGTCGTGTTTGCAAGTGCGATGGTATTTCCGTTAATCCCATTGTTAACTGCTGCATTAACAAAAAAAGATATAGCCTTAGCCAAACAAACAATTGAACGAACAAATGAGCTTGCTCATGTTTTAACAACGCCGATAACAATCTGGCTCATGGCACTTACAATCCCGTTAAATGTTGGATTGTTTACAGATGCGAAAGGGAGCGGAATGTTAGCTATTTTAATTGGTAGTTCGTATTTTACGTCACTTATGGTATTATCAATAGGAATTTTGCAAGGAATTAACCGTTCTAAGCAAGCGGCGTGGATAGTTGTTGGAGCGAGTTTTGTAAAAGTCATATTAAATATAGTACTTGTAAGTCAATTTGGCATAACTGGTGCGGCTTATAGCACACTTATCATATATATCATGATTTGTATCGTAAACTATATATACATTCGAAAAGAATTGGCTTATTCGATTCACATGGGGAGATTTTTTGCTGTAATTGGGGTATCTAGTATAGTAGGTATAGGATTATATTTCACATCTACTTTCATAAATGTGGTAGATTCTAGACTTATTGCAATAATATATAGTGGTGTAGCGTTTTGTGTGGCCTTGTTCATATATGGCATATGCGCATTAAAGTTGAACTGGATATCCAAAAAGCAAATCCCATTTTTACGTAAGTAAATGAGTCCATAAATGAGTATGGCTATTTATATGTTTGTGAAAGAAATCAATTTGAAGTTATCCAACTTTTCTTATTAAAGAGTTGATAGCGATTTGTTGAATGACAAAAAGTTGATTGCGAAATGTTGGAGGAGATTAAGAGTGCGGTTAGTTTTATCAGGATATTATGGTTTTTATAATGTTGGGGACGAAGCAATTTTGCAATCAATTATTAAAGCGCTATATGAAGAGGATCCCACTCTTGAGCTTGTTGTACTTTCGAATGACCCCGACTATACAAGAAAAATGTACGGTGTAGAGGCAGTAAATCGCTGGGATATAAGAGCAATTTATAAGGAAATAAAGAGAAGTAATGGCTTAATTAGCGGAGGAGGAAGCCTCCTTCAAGATAAAACGAGTATTAAAAGTATTTTGTACTATACGGGTATTATGCGAATTGCTCGTTTTTTGAAGAAGCCGTATTATATTTATGCGCAAGGAATTGGTCCAATTACGAAAAGACAAAATCGTTTATTAGTGAAATGGCAAGTATCAAAAGCGGAATATATATCAGTTCGTGATGAAGATTCATTTTTGTATTTAAAAGAAATTGGTATTAAGAAGGATATCGAACTAGTTCCAGATCCAGTATTGGCATGTCAAGCAGAAGGAATGAAGTCGGAGTGGTTGCAAAAACATGCGATTCAAGGGAAAGTAATTGCAGTTAGTGTGAGGTATTGGGACGCGAAAGAAGATTATATGAAGAAGCTAGCAGATACGCTGAAAAAATTTAAGCGTGATGGATACCATATTTTATTCGTACCAATGCAT
Organism: Bacillus cereus group sp. BfR-BA-01408; assembly: GCF_022663305.1. NCBI lineage: Bacteria > Bacillati > Bacillota > Bacilli > Caryophanales > Bacillaceae > Bacillus > Bacillus cereus group sp. BfR-BA-01408. The sequence goes on from NZ_JAKUFF010000115.1 coordinate 7,977, forward strand.
GGACCATTTGATCAAAATGCATCACGCGATATTATTAATTTAATGGGAGAAGAAGCTCATATGCTTCCGTATAAGCTCGATATTCATGAGAAAATTTCAATTTTGTCGGAATGTTCGCTTCTAATCGGTATGAGACTTCATGCGCTCATACTATCAGCCGTTGCTAATATTCCCATGGTAGGTATTTCATATGATCCAAAGGTTGATTCATTTTTACAACAAGTAAATCAGCCGATTATCGGAAACGTAGATGGTGACTGGACGGCTGAAACTTTGTATAATGTCGCAATGAAGCAACTAGAACAAAAAGAATATATACAAGCAAAATTGGAACAAAGAGTAGAAGAATTACGAGAGCAAATTTCAACAGCGTCTCGATACATCATAAGTGATTTGAACTCAAAAGAGTTTAAAAAAGAAAATGTCGAATTTCATAAGTGATTGTAAACTTATGCTTATAAAAAAAGAAGTTTGAGAAATAAGACATATGTTTTAAAATCCTAATGTTATATATATGTATAATATTAGGATCAAATGTTTTATTTAGTAAATGGTAAGAAAATAGGTATGCTAATAAAGATGTCGATTAACGTACCAACATCTTTATAGTTATATTTTGTAATTATAATCTTTTTCTGTGATAGTTGTAAATGGTTATAAGAAGATTGTTGAAAATGTAATGCTAACGGTGAAACTCTAGGTTCATTATATGTGAACGTAACAGAAGGTAATGTAGCATTTAAAAACTTTGAACTTGTATCTAAAGTAGGTCAATACGGTGCATCACCTGATACAAAACTTGATCTAACTGTTTCTAACACAGTTGCATATCAATTATCTAAGTACACTGACAAAGGTACATTAGTATTCAAAGTATTAGGCGATAAGAATGTTGTAACAAGTGAAATTGGTTCACAAGCAGTACAAGTGAACGTTCTTAACAATCCAAATCTATAAGTCGATTATAGATAAAGTGAAAAATCAGTGGGGATTCATCCCTGCTGATTTTTTTAATAGAAAGAAGGCTCTTGTAAAAATACAAGAGCCTTCTTTCTATTTCTTAAACTTAAACATATCCCCACTCAAATTCGAATCACTATACACGAACAATACCATGTTAATGTTGTTGTCTTGAATGTATTGATATACATCTTTTTCGTGATAGTGACGCAGGTCGAGGATAGATGTGTGTTTGAAACTTTGTGCTAAGTGTGGCACGATTGCGTTTGCGAATGAGTCTTTTAGGACTAGGGCGCGTACTTCATTTTGTGCGTTGTTATTTTCGATGACGATTTCTGGATAGTCATCCGTGTAATAACCTGCGTATGATGTTGTATCTTTTTGTTTTTCTACGCCGTATATTTCATCTAAGTTTTGGTGAATCGTACCTTGCACATCTTTTGCGGTTACGCTTGTGAAGTTGAAACCGTCTTTCGGTGTGTAGTAGCATAATTTTTCACCATTGGCATCGATGAGTTGGTATAGTTGGTTGTTAAAACTTCCGACTAAATGTTTATTTTGCGCACATGTCCGAGTGTAGTCTTCTTTTTTTATTTCTTTTCCTTTATATATAGAAGATTGTTGCCCGATTGTGTTCATTATATATTGGTAACCTAAGAAGGCACCGTCCATATTCCAATGATGATCTGTTTTGAAATACATGTCTTGTATTTCTTCGTTTGTATAGTTCTGTTTAAAGTGTTCCATAAGTTTTATTGGCTTTACGTCTGCTGGAAGCTTCTTTAGAAAGTAATTTAAATTTTCCTGTGCATATGTGTGAATATGAGAAGGTAATTTAAATGATAATGCATTCGTTTTTGACGGTGGTAAAGCAAAGTAAAACTCAACGTTTTGTTCTTTTAAAAACTGAGACAAATCGTTTATAGCAGGCATAGATTGGTCAATTTCATTAT
>NZ_JAKUFF010000116.1:0-9706 GCF_022663305.1 Bacillus cereus group sp. BfR-BA-01408
GAAAGGAACAGTTCAGCCATCAACAATTAAAATTACTCTTCATGAAAAAGCGAGAAAATATGTTCATGTAGACTTGAAATTATCAAATGAGGATCAGATGTCAGCTGGTGCTACGCTCGAAAAATCAAACATTAAACCTGATACGGTTGAGGTAGTTGGGACGAAAGAAGAAATTGAAAGTATTTCATCTGCTAAGGCGTATGTTGATTTAAAAGGTGTTAATAAAACTGTTACAAAAACACCCGAAGTGACATTATACAATAAAGAAGGCAAACGTTTAAATGTAAGAACAAGTCCATCTAAAATTAGTGTAACGTTGAATGTGGCGACGCAAGCTACGGCCAATAATACTGAAAAAACTGTTCCTATAACATATGCGAAAAAGGGGAGTTTACCGGAAGGATTGGCCGTTACAAATGTTAGCGTTGAGCCGAGAGAAGTAACGATAGCAGGTCCAAAAGATATATTGGATAATATACAATCGATAGAGGGGGTCGAAGTAGATCTTAGTCAATTGACAGAGTCTACAACATTCGATACCTCTGTTTTATTACCAAAGGGTGTAACAAGTGCGAAGCCAAATCAAGTAAAGGTTTCAGTAGGCGTACAAAAAACAAAACAAACGAAAACAAGAACGATTGATGGTATATCAATTCAAAAAAATGGACTTTCTAAAGACGTTACGGCCCAGTTACTTTCGCCGCAAGATGGGAAGATAAGCGTTGATATTTCAGGAGAAACAAGTATAGTAGATAAAATAACAGCTGCTCAAATAACAGCAGTGATTAATCTACAAAATGTGTCTCCTGGGACGAAGGATGTTGCTATTCAAGTGAGTGGCCCTGGTAATATTTCAATAGAGCCAAAACAAAAAAGTGCTAAAGTCACAATTGTGAAGAAAGAAAATCCTGATAAAGAAGTACAGGGTAACGGTGAGCAACCAAATTCAAATAATAATAAAGATAATCAAACTGAAAAACCAAAAAATCCTGAACCTGAACCTAAGCCTGATCCAGAAAAGGAAAAGGAGAAGGAGAAGGAACCGGAACAAAATAAAGATAAAGAAACTAGCCAAGAGCCAACAGTAGATAATCAAAAAGAGCCAGAAAAAGGAGCGAATCATAATGGGTAAATATTTTGGTACAGATGGAGTACGCGGGGTTGCGAATCAGGAGTTAACACCTGAGTTAGCGTTCAAAATTGGACGTTTTGGTGGTTATGTATTAACAAAAGATACAGACCGTCCAAAAGTAATTATCGGCCGTGATACACGTATATCAGGACATATGTTAGAAGGAGCTTTAGTAGCAGGTCTATTATCAACTGGAGCAGAAGTAATGCGTCTTGGTGTTATTTCTACACCAGGTGTTGCTTATTTAACGAAAGCGTTAGATGCACAAGCTGGTGTTATGATTTCTGCATCTCATAATCCAGTACAAGATAACGGAATTAAATTCTTCGGTTCAGACGGTTTTAAATTAACAGATGAGCAAGAAGCAGAAATCGAAGCTTTATTAGACAAAGAAGTGGATGAATTACCACGTCCAACAGGTACGAACCTTGGGCAAGTGAGTGATTATTTTGAAGGTGGACAAAAGTATTTACAATACATTAAACAAACTGTAGAGGAAGATTTCTCAGGTTTGCATATCGCTTTAGATTGTGCGCATGGTGCTACATCTTCTTTAGCTCCGTACTTATTTGCTGATTTAGAAGCTGATATTTCAACAATGGGAACTTCACCAAATGGTATGAACATTAACGATGGAGTAGGTTCTACGCATCCAGAAGTATTAGCTGAATTAGTAAAAGAAAAAGGTGCTGATATTGGTCTTGCTTTCGATGGTGATGGTGACCGTTTAATCGCTGTAGATGAAAAAGGAAACATTGTTGATGGCGATCAAATTATGTTTATTTGTGCAAAGTACATGAAAGAAACTGGTCAACTAAAGCACAATACAGTTGTTTCAACAGTTATGAGTAACTTAGGTTTCTACAAAGCACTTGAAGCTAACGGTATTACAAGTGATAAAACAGCAGTTGGTGACCGCTACGTAATGGAAGAAATGAAGCGCGGAGGTTACAACTTAGGTGGAGAACAATCAGGACATATTATCTTACTTGATTACATTACAACTGGTGATGGAATGTTAAGTGCACTTCAACTTGTAAACATTATGAAAATGACGAAAAAACCATTATCTGAGCTTGCAGGAGAAATGACAAAATTCCCGCAATTACTAGTAAACGTTCGTGTAACAGATAAAAAACTAGCACTAGAAAACGAAAAAATTAAAGAAATTATTCGTGTTGTAGAGGAAGAAATGAACGGTGATGGCCGCATTCTTGTTCGTCCATCTGGAACAGAACCACTTATTCGTGTAATGGCAGAAGCACCAACACAAGAAGTTTGTGATGCATATGTACATCGCATTGTAGAAGTTGTGAAAGCGGAAGTTGGCGCTGAATAATTTAATAAATTTATTGAAAAGGAGCACAATAAGTGCTCCTTTTTCATATGTTTTATAGATGGTGAAAAAATTTTCATTGACGGTTTATCCATGTTTGTTATAAGATGGTCTTGTTCTTTTTCTCAAAGGAAATATTGTAAATTATAGAAGCGCCAGAACTACAAGTAGTGTAGTTGACGAGGTGGGGTTTATCGAGATTTCGGCGGATGGCTCCCGGTTGTTCATCACAACCGCAAGCTTTTACTTAAATCATTAAGGTGACTTAGTGGACAAAGGTGAAAGTGTGATGAGAGAAAAGGAACGGATACAAACTAGCTGTATAAGTATATACGGACTTAAACCCAATCGAGAGGAAGGTGAAAGCCGTTACAAGCTTACAGGGCTAGCAATATGTAATCCGTTTTTTAGTATAAATAAAAATGGTATCGGACTATGTCGTTACATGTTCGCAGAGCAGTGTAAGCATTTGTAACGGCGACTAAACATGTGTGGAATCGTAGGATTTATTGGAGAGCAAGATGCAAAGGAAATTTTATTAAAAGGTTTAGAAAAGCTAGAATATCGTGGATATGATTCAGCAGGTATTGCAGTACAAGCAGAGAACGGTGTTGTTGTATACAAAGAAAAAGGCCGTATTGCAAAACTTCGCGAAATCGTAGATGAGAACGTAGCAACAAGCGTGGGAATCGGTCACACACGCTGGGCTACACATGGTGTTCCGAGCAAAGTAAACGCGCATCCGCATCAAAGTACATCAAAGCGTTTTACACTAGTTCATAACGGTGTAATTGAAAACTATGAGTTAGTGAAGAAGGAATATTTACAAGATGTAACGTTCGTAAGTGAAACGGATACAGAGGTTATCGTACAGCTTATGGAACAACAAGTGAGCACAGGACTAAGTGTAGAAGAAGCGTTCCGTAATACGCTATCTCTTTTACATGGCTCTTATGCAATCGGATTACTTGATGCTGAAAATCCAAACATGATTTATGTTGCTAAAAACAAAAGCCCGCTATTAGTAGGTGTTGGTGACAACTTTAATGTTGTGGCGAGCGACGCTATGGCGATGTTACAAGTTACAGATCAATTTATTGAATTAATGGATAAAGAAATTGTAATTGTAACGAAAGAAAGTATTACAATTAAAAACTTACAAGGTGAAACGATTGAACGTGCACCGTTTACAGCGGAATTAGACGCAAGTGATATTGAAAAAGGAACATACCCTCATTTCATGCTTAAAGAAATCGATGAGCAACCACTTGTTATCCGTAATATAATTCAAAAGTATCAAGATGAAAATGGCGAGATTGAATTAGATCAAGACATCCGCAATGCGATTTTAGATAGCGATCGTATTTATATCATTGCATGTGGAACAAGTTATCATGCAGGTCTTGTTGGAAAACAATTTATCGAGAAGTTTGCAAAAATGCCAGTTGAAGTGCATGTAGCAAGTGAATTCTCTTATAACATGCCATTATTAACAGAAAGACCATTCTTCATTTACATTTCACAAAGTGGTGAAACAGCTGATAGCCGTGCAGTACTTGTACAAACAAATGAAATGGGTCATAAAGCATTAACGATTACAAACGTACCTGGTTCTACACTTTCTCGTGAAGCGGATTATACACTTCCGTTATACGCGGGACCAGAAATCGCAGTTGCATCAACGAAAGCTTACACAGCACAGCTTGCAGTACTTTCAATTTTAGCTGCAGATATTGCTAAAGCAAAAGGTGAAGTTCTTGGTTTTGACTTAACACACGAACTAGGACTTGTAGCAAATGCAATGGTACAACTTTGTGATCAAAAAGAAGAAATGGACGCATTAGCAAAACAATTTTTAGCAACAACGCGTAACTGCTTCTTCATCGGACGTAGCGTAGACTTCTACGTAGGATTAGAAGGTGCGTTAAAGCTAAAAGAAATCTCTTACATCCAAGCAGAAGGATTTGCTGGAGGAGAATTAAAACACGGTACAATCGCTTTAATCGAAAATGGTACACCAGTTATCGCACTTGCTACACAAGAGCACGTAAACCTTGGAATTCGTGGTAACGTGAAAGAAGTAGTAGCACGAGGAGCTAACCCATGTATCATCTCAATGAAAGGCTTAGAAATGGAAGGTGACAGCTTCGTATTACCAGCTGTACACGAAGCGCTAGCACCGCTAGTAGCAGTTATTCCATTACAACTTATCTCATACTACGCAGCACTTCACCGCGAGTGTGACGTTGATAAGCCACGTAACTTAGCTAAGTCTGTTACGGTTGAGTAGGAGATTGGTAGGTTAATAAATATAGTTATAGCTTTAAAATAAATTTACAAATTTGTCCCCCTTTTAGATATTGTATCTAAAGGGGGATTTTTGTGTTAAAAAGAACATCTAAAATCGATAGGAGAAAGTTAGGATGCCCGTACGCTACTAAAGTACTACTTTCTTTTATCTGAATTTTTAATTATCATTTTAAGTATTCGTGAACAATTTCCTTTATTATGAAAAGAAGAGGGGATAGATTACTAGGTATTACAAGGGGGCTTATTAATGAACGTGAAAGAAAAAACATATTTAAGTATAGAAGAGATTATTTCATTACCAACCTTATCAAGTACCAATATAAGCGATGATGGCAAAAATGTAGCATTTGTTAAGAGGACAGCTAACTGGAAAGACAATACATATAGAAATCATGTATGGATATATGAAAAAGGTAAAGGGCAAAGTTATCCATTAACAAATGGGGATATAGATAGTACATGCCCATTATGGTCTCCAAATTCTAGGGATATTGCATACCTTAGCCCTGTTGGTAATGGGAAAAGTCAAATCTTCGTTAAGTCATTAGATGGTTACGGTGGGGTACAAATTACTAATGAGGAAGAAGGGATCAGTACATTCAAATGGGATCCTACCGGTAAAGGTTTTTATTATATTACACAGTCAAAAGAATGTGAGGAAATAAAGAAACGTAAGGAGCTATATGGAGATTTTCAACATGTAGGTAAGGAACATCAGAATAATTGTTTATGCTACATTGAAATAGAAAAAGTGATACAAAATGATAAAGAGGAACGAGAGAGTAACGGTGTTTATCAATTAACTGATGGTAAAGATTTTTATATCCATGACTTTGATATTTCAAATGATGGGAAAAAGGTTGTATGTATGGCTACACCAAGTATAAATGATCATATGAATGGTGATCTCTACATATTAGATGTTGAAGCTGGAGAACTACAAAAAATGAATATGGATAAGTTGTTGGGCGGGAGCGTTTGCTTTTCTCCTGAGGGCAGTAAAATGTGCTACGCAGCAAGCATAAGAGAGAAGGAGTATTATAGAAACCATATACAAGAGAGTACATTAGAGATATATGATATGAATACTGGAGAGGTGATTCAGCCCTTAACAAACTTTGATAGTACGGTTATGCCATTACAGTGGACAGCTAAAGGAATTTTAATTAGATGGCAGGATAAAACGAATTATCGTATTGGATTACTAGCTGAAGATGGCACTGTGAAAGCATTAAGCGACAAAATAGATGGCTTTATAATGGATGCTTCTATAACAAGAGATGGAAATCATATAACCTATAATAAGGTTATAACAAATGAAACTTTTGAAATCTATTTGGATGATAAAAAAATAACGAATGAAAATAGCTTTTTCGACGGGAAGCTTAAAAGTAACAGGGAAATCATCTCGTGGAAAAATAGTGATGGTCTTGAAATAGAGGGTATTTTATCAATCCCAGTAGAGTTTGACGCAAATAAAAAATATCCTTTATTAGTAGTAATTCATGGAGGTCCGGCTTGGGCATCCTTCCCGATATTTTCAGACTGCTTCAATGAGAAATATCCTATTGAACAGTTTGTTGAAAAAGGCTTTATCGTTTTAGAACCAAACTATAGAGGAAGTTCTGGTTACGGTAATGAATTTTTAAAAGCAAACTATAGAAAACAAGGATTTGCTGATTATGATGATGTTATATCTGGAGTGGATGCACTAGTTGAACAAGGGATTGTAGATAAAGATAGAGTAGGAGCTATGGGATGGAGTAACGGAGGATATATATCAGCTTTCTGTTCGACATTTAGCAGTAGATTTAAGGCTATTTCAGTTGGAGGCGGAATTACGAACTGGAGTACCCATTATGTAAATACCGATATCCCTTACTTTATTAGCATGTATTTAGGAAATAATCCATGGAATGACCCAGAGATATATAAGAAGACATCACCAATGACATATATTAAATCAGCCTGTACGCCTACGTTAATTCAACACGGAGAAAAGGATGTAAGAATTCCCATTACAAATGCATATGAGCTATATGAAGGATTAAGAGAAATGGAAGTTGATACAGAATTAATGATATTTAAAGGAATGGCATATAGTTCTGATCAGCCAGGAATGAATGTAGCTATTATGAAGCAGAACTTGATGTGGTTTTCACATTATATTCTTGGGGAAAGTATGGAGGGATTTCGTACTGGGATTTTTCGTTGTGTAATCGGGTCAGATTGTTGTAAACTGTATGCAAACCGTTATGATTATAAGGAAACGTAATTCGGAGGACGAATATGACAGCGAATAAAAATGAGTTATCTGTAGAACAACGTGAAGAACTATTAAAAGCATTACAAGCTCGTTTTGAGAAAAACATGAACCGCCATGAAGGTCTTGAATGGGCTAAAGTTGAAGCAAAGATAGAAGCTAATGCTGAAAAATTATGGTCACTTAATGAAATGGAAGTAACAGGCGGTGAGCCGGATGTTGTTGGTTATGATGAAGAGAAGGACGAGTATATTTTCTGCGATTGCTCAAAGGAGAGTCCTAAAGGTCGTAGAAGCCTTTGTTATGATCTTGAAGCGTTAGAAGCAAGAAAGAAGCATAAACCGGAAAATAACGTTATTGATGTGGCAACTGCTATGGGTATTGAACTATTAACAGAAGAACAATATCGACAGTTGCAACAACTTGGGGAGTTCGATATGAAATCATCAAGCTGGGTACAAACGCCTTCAGATATTAGAGAGCTTGGTGGAGCTCTATTTTGCGATTATCGCTTTGGACACGTTTTTGTGTACCACAATGGAGCAGATTCATACTATGCTGCTAGAGGATTTCGTGGTTCTTTAAGAGTTTAAATTTGGAGTAAGTAAGAAAAGAGCCTATACTTAGGCTCTTTTCTTATTATTTCTCTGGTTTTATATATAGATAGAAAATCTCATCTTTATTTAAAACAGCATCCAGTTCTCGGTCTGTATATTGTAATTTTGAATAAATCTCTTCAGTTAAATAGATGTTCTGTTGCTCTTTTTTTCTCTTTAAGTCAATGTATTCATTTAATGCGACTCTGAAAAACCATGGACGTATGTTATCCTCGGTTAAGCTATCTAGCAATGTGTATACTTTATAGAAAGTATTTTGGATGATGTCTTCTGCGTCTTCTTTTATAGCCCCTTTCGCTAGTAATAGTTTGAACACTTCCTCCCCTAAAGTGATAAGATAGGAGGTCAATATATTTTCTTTTCTCATCATTTTTCCTCCCTACACTTATACAACGGATAGGTAATAGTAAATGTATACACTTAAATGCAAATTCGTTATTAACTACGTTTTATAGTACATGATACTTCATGAATAGGAGTAATCATTTCATTTTTTGAAATATTAAATCTTTAATGTTAAAATGAAATTTGGAGATATACGGAAAGGAGACAAGGACTCAATATGTGGATGAGCTTGTAATGATTAGAAACTAGATAGATAAATTTTTCTCTCGTAAGTGAGGGTTTATTTAGCTATCTGTAAATCATGCAAGGACCGCATATTTGGCTTGTACATCCCTTTTGTAAGGATAATGTGTAGGGAAATTCATATCTCTTATATAAAGTATGCGTCCTTTAAATTGGAGGAGTATATGATGAATCAATTAAAAAATAAAATAGCAGTCGTTACAGGTGTAAGTCGTCTAGATGGTATAGGCGCAGCAATTTGTAAAGAATTAGCTGAAGCAGGATACGATATATTTTTTACTTATTGGACAGCGTATGATAAAGAGATGCCTTGGGGCGTTGATCAAAGTGAACAAATACAATTAAAAGAAGAGTTACTAAAAAACGGTGTGAAAGTATCGAGCATGGAGTTAGATTTAACTCAGAATGATGCGCCGAAAGAGCTTATAAATAAAGTTACTGAACAACTAGGTTACCCTCATATATTAATTAATAATGCAGCGTATTCTACGAATAATGACTTCTCTAATTTGACTGCTGAAGAATTAGATAAGCACTACATGGTCAATGTTCGTGCGACTACATTGTTAAGTAGTCAATTTGCTCGAGGATTTGATAAAAAATCTGGTGGTAGAATTGTAAATATGACGTCGGGGCAATTTCAAGGACCTATGGTTGGAGAACTGGCGTATGCAACAACGAAGGGAGCTATTGATGCTCTTACTAGTTCGTTGTCAGCCGAGGTGGCTCATTTAGGAATAACAGTCAATGCAATTAACCCAGGTCCAACCGATACAGGCTGGATGACTGAAGAGATAAAGCAAGGATTAAAGCCGATGTTTCCTTTTGGCAGAATTGGTGAACCAAGGGATGCAGCAAGACTCATTAAGTTTTTAGTAAGCGAAGAAGCAGAGTGGATTACGGGACAAGTTATTCATTCAGAAGGTGGATTTAAAAGATAAAAAGAAGGTATCTCACACTGGTGAGATACCTTCTTTTTTAATCTTTCTTCAATCTTCGTGCAACACCATTCCCTAAAGACTGCAATCCTTGTACGAGGATAATTAAAATAAAGACAGTTGCATACATTACTTCAGGTTCATAGCGTAAATGCCCGAAGCGATATGCTAAGTCCCCTAGTCCACCAGCACCTACAAGGCCAGCCATTGCTGTTGCGCCGATTAAGCCAATCGTTGCAATTGTTAATCCAAGTACAAGGGAGGGACGAGCTTCTTTCACCATGACGTGCCAAATAATTTTTATAGTAGAAACGCCCATCGCTTGGTAAGCTTCAATCACGCCACGATCGACTTCTAATAATGCTGTTTCCATCAATCTTGCGATATAGGGAGCAGTGAAGACGACAAGCGGTACGATAACACCTTGCACACCAATGGATGTTCCCATTAGAAACTTTGTAAAAGGTAAAATGAAGAATAATAGAATGATAAATGGAAGAGAGCGAATGATATTAATAATTG
>NZ_JAKUFF010000117.1:0-9595 GCF_022663305.1 Bacillus cereus group sp. BfR-BA-01408
GAATTGAGGAATTGAGGAATTAAGGAATTAAGGATATTAGTAATAGTTGCAACTTAATTAGAAAGTAAAATAGAAAAACTGTTCTTTTTTAAAAGAGAACAGTTTTTCTGTTTTTTTATTAGCCTGCATATCGAACTCATTTTTATAGCAAGCTCAAATGGAAAAATTATTTAAATATCTTTTCACGATGATATTGTATGAATGGTTTATGCATTGGAGAAAGTGACACTGACATATTCATGCTTAAATTATATTTAGAATAATCCTCTACAGGCAGTTTCTCAGAAATGATTATTTTTCCATAATCATTAAAACTTATAAAACCTTGATCGAAAAGAGCATCGTGCATAACACATAATAACAGGCCATTATATGGGTTTGTTTTCTCGGATGAGCTTGATAATTTCCATGGCTTAGCATGGCTAGCTCTTAATAATTCAGGTAGTTTAATTGAGCATATTGCACAATTATGAGCCCAGATAGTTAATAATTTTTGCTTGTAAAGTAAATGTCCTATTCTAGCATGAGTTTGCTGAAGTACCTCTGTTCCAGTAAATTCAATTTCTTTGTTTTCTTGGATTTTGTCAAAGAAGTAGTTTGCAAGCTCAAGCGGACAAGGATATAATGAACCATTGTTAGGTGTGCCATCCTTTTGAAAGGCAGCATACATTTCGGGTAAATAATGTACAAATTCTTGTATATATTGTCTGATACGAATAGGTTTTTCGAGATTATGAAATTCGACTATTAAAGAGAATGAATCATCCTCTTGCACACGCACTTTTTCATGGACGGTACTAATTCCTTTTATATACCCCTTTGCGTAATGGAATAATATTGAATTTTTATTTAATTCAAAAAAACGACGCAAAAAATGAGGAGAATATGATTTTGAAGATCTTGGAATTTGTAACCTAAACATTGAATTGCTTAAGCGTACAAATTGTTCATATTCCTGATGAAGATATAAATATGCCATATTCATAATTATGATTTCGCCTTCTTTTTGCGCTTTGCTTTTATCGATTCTTGTACTTTTGGTGGGATACGGCCAAGAAAGTAATCTTCTATTAAATCCCAGAATTCCTGTGTTTCAAATTGTTTACGGAATATATATTTTAGCATTTCATTTGAAATAGCATGTTTATCATAGATGCCTTGTAGAATATGATTTTTATATTTATTCGGATTTTTAGAAATGCTTTCCAACATTAAAGTGGAATTTATACGAATATAGATTTCTGGAGAACTACCTCCACGAGTTTGATAGTTTAATCCAATAAACGCTTCTAAAATTCCAAATACAACTGTGATTTTTTCTATAATATCTGGCTGGTTTTTACCAACAAACATTTCATAAGTACCTTCTTCTGTACTAATACAATAATCTGATTTTATAAACTGTGTAATTAACATTTTTATTTGATTAAAGAAGTCCGTATAATTTGGTCCAACTTTATATCCGCGTAGGTCACTTTCACTTATTACATTTTTCACGTTAGAGTTCCCAGTAAAGTTGTTTGTCCGGCTCATCGCTTGTAAAAATACTTGAGCTTTCGAATCAGCCAACTCTTTATCGATTTTAAAACGACGGCTTATAAAATCCCCTAGATCTTCCTGTTTAAAGAAGGTACCTGTTAAAGCTTGATTACCAAAGAATTCGGATAATTTTTCTAGTGTATTAAATATAGTGTGTAGTGTTGACTCTAATGATTTATTTAAAGTATAACGTAAAATCATTACTGGATGAATATGTTGTAAAAAGGGCAAATTTAAGCTCTCATCACTATTATTAAATCTCCATTTAAATTCAGGGAATGAAATGTTTTTATACTTATTTTCCCAAATGTATTTCAAATCAAATTCATAAATGGGCATCATATTTGAACTTGATTTATTAACAATTAATGTGGCAAACTGCTCATATTTCTTCAGGGTTAATTTCTTTTGGCCTTCACTATCTACTCTATAATATTCCCGACTGAATATTCCTCGAGGTCTTGCAACAAAAGGAGAGTATTTTACTATATTGGTAAAATCTTTTTCGATTAATAATAAAGCCGTTTTTAATTTTCCATCAATATCACTATCTTCAATTTTATTTGAACTATTGAAAATATAAGCGAAATCTTCAACGTTGACTAATAAATTACGAGATTTTTTCTCTTTATAAATAGCTAAAATTTTCTCAATTACCATTAATAAGTGTGATTTGCGTAATGTTGACATGCTATGTAGGCTATTTATATAGGAGAAATCATGCTCTAAGTAATCAAAATAGGCATCGCCTTCAATGTTGGTACTACGAGCAGCACGTCCAATTTCTTGTATATAATCACATACATTACCTGTAGGTGCAAAATGATATACGTTATTAATATCTTTAATATTTATTCCCATACCAAACGCTTTTGTAGCAAACATTACTTGATTTTCACCGGATTGGAAGTTATTGGAGTTTAAATGTTTTTCTTCCTTTTCGAGCTTCCCATGATATTTAGTTGTTTTTTTGTATAACATTGGATGAGAACTTTCTAGATAGCTCATGAATGTATCAATTAAAGGTACAGTTGGAAAATAAACAAGTACTTTTTCGTTTTGCGAAACAAGTTTTTTTATTCTTTTAGTCATTAAATCAAACTTAATCTTTCGATACTCATTTAGTGTCATTTTCTTTTCTGCAGCTTGAAGGTGAATATCTATATCATCGCGACGAACTTTTCCTAAATAGATAATGGGATCTACTAAGCCTAAGCTATCACGAGTTTCTTTATACATATCTTCTTCACCGCCATAAATGGCTGTAGCAGTAAATGTCGCAATTGGGAAAGGCATTTCTTTGCGAAGTTTCTGCAAATATGTACCTAAATACCAATAATCTGAACGGAAAGCTTTTCCCCATGTAGTGACAATATGAGCTTCATCAATAACAAAAAGTCCTACTTTTGTTTTATCACCAATTAAGTATCTTATATCTGAACGATTTATTAATGTTTCCGGAGAAATATATAGTATTGCAATTTCTTGATTTGCGATCCGACGTTGGATATCAATTTTTTCCGCAGGAGTAATATTAGAATTTATGGTTGCAACATGTTTAACGCCACTTTCTTTTAAGCCCTCAACTTGGTCATTCATCAAACCAATAAGAGGAGAAATTACTATAGTTAAATATTTATGTTTTTCGTGTAATATTAAAGCTGGTAATTGAAACATTAAAGATTTACCTGCCCCAGTGGATGAAGTAACAAAAATATCACGTAAGCTTCCTGTATTTCTTGCATTTTCTACTTGTTCTAAAATATCATTAATAATCTGTGATTGCTGTATATTAATTGTTTCTTTCGATGTTTCAGGATCACAATACATTTCCAGGGAATTAAATGATGAATATCCAAAATACTTATCTAAGTAAGGAATATATTCCCGTTCATTGACACTTTTTTTAGTGAGTGCGTGTTTAGTGAAAGAAAATAATAAATTTTCACGTAATAGTTGAATAATTGCTAATCGTTGTAAATAATTGTTGTTGAATGCATCAAAATTTGTAGAGTGCACTATTTCTACATGCTTAATATTCTGGTTATTTAAAATGTTTAAGGTGAATTGAATAAAGTCAGTATCATCTTCAGATAGACTATATGTAATATCATAATTGTTTAAACCCAGATCATGCATTTCAAGGTTAGTATCAATGTTGTAATATGGTATCCATTCAATAGCATCTAAATCTGTAGTATATGCTGCAAATAGTTTAGAGTGTATTAATTTCAAGCTATTATAAAATCCTGATACATACTCAAAATTTTCGGATTTTATATTTTCATCTTCATCTTCAAAATCTAGTAATAGTTGTTGAGAGTCTTCGAAGCTATAGAAAATAGGGAAAATTCTATCATAAAAATTATTAAAAATAAAATGGGTATTGAAAAATGTTTCTATTTGCCCTTTAAAACAAAATTGGTATTCTTCCATAGTTACCCATAAAAAAGGTACCCGTAGTTGGCTTTTTGTTAAGATCAGTTGGAGAATTTCACTTGATTTTTGCAACCGATTTAGATCAGTGGGAAAAGGGTAATCAAGAAATTTGTATGCAGATAGCTTAGAGACTTGTTCCGGCTCAAAACCGATGAAAACTACTAAATCCTTTTTTTCGGAATCTACGGAGGCTAACTTAATTTTAGATGAAATAACTTCTTCTAGTAAAATAGTATTCATACAATACACCTCTCAAAATGATATGATATAATTCATTATAACTATAAAAAGAATATTCTGGAAGTGATGGGATGAGGAATAGGGAAGTTAAAAATGATGATTTAGAATTTAGTTTGTTAAGGTTTATTGAAAAACATCAAAAGGAAAAATCCCTTGATACAATCAATATGTTTAATTCTTTTAAAGATAATATATTCTTATTAAGTGAATTAGAGGATTCGAAAAATGAAGAATATTGTATTGGATTGATTAATCAGATAGTTAAAATTAACCAACGTCTTGTACAAAAAATTGCCAATAAATATATAGGGCAATCAGGTACACTTAATTATGAGGATCTTGTAAATGAAGGGAATCTTGGACTGTTAAAGGCTATTGAAAAATTTGATGTATCAAAAGAAATACAATTTTCTACTTATGCTACTTGGTGGATAAGGCAAGCGATTACTCGAGCAATTGCAAATAAATCATTAAATGTGCGAGTACCAGTTCAACGTTTCGAAAAAATCAGGAAAATGCGTAAACTGGAATCTAAAATGGTCACAAATTCTGATTATAATTTTGAAGCCATGTTAAACGAACTTGATATTTCAAAAGAACAGTACAATGAATTAAAACTTTATGAGGTACAATTCTTTAATATGAACTCTGTTAATGCACCTATGAGTGAAAATGATGACAGTGAACTGTTGGCTTTTATAAGTGCTAATTCAAATGAAAATTTTTTGTTTACGGAATCAGAAAAAGGTTTTGATGTCGAACTTTCAATAAACCAAATTTTTCTCAGGGAAGATTTGGAGAAAATCCTTTCTTCATTGACAGATCGTGAATATAGTGTGCTTTCATTAAGATTTGGGTTAGGAGATGGCCATGAACGTACATTAGAGGAAATAGGTTGTATATTTGGGTTAACTCGTGAACGAATTCGTCAAATTGAGGCAAAAGCACTTAACAAGTTACGTACACCTAATAATATTAAATTAATTTATGATTATTATATTGAACAATAATTTCTGAATTTATATATGTGGAGTTAAATCTACAAAGGATAATCTTAGAAAAGTAAATTTGGTTAGAGTGTCAGTGCTAATTTAATTAATAATATATAGAAGTAACAACAAATTAATTTGATTCATTTCAAAGTAAGATAGAAAGTATAATAAAAAACAAACCTTCCACTATCCTTTATTTACATAACCAAAGAAGAAAGCTATTTCAAAGAAGCAATGTAGCAGTTTAACGACTAGTTAAACTGTTTTTTATTATAATAGAAGAAAGCCTTTACAAACTTGATCGTTGAAATGAAAAAATAGATGACAGTTATATTTTGTTTTTTCTATAATTTTAAAAAATGGATCGATAGCGAGTTATAATTAAATGGATGCATACATTTAAAATACGTAAAATATTCAATTTTAAAAAGTAGAATATGTAAAATGAAAAGAAGGGATGCTATAATTATATTTATCGTATATATTGTTTTAGGGAGGAAGAGGATTTTGTCTGATGTAGTAAGATATTCTTTGCAAGATTTTTCCTTGGTTAGTTCAATTGTTGAAAACATTAACCAAGAAAATAATATGAATAGTAGTTCAAATGCTTTTTACTTTTTTGTAATGGATTGTTTATTTAATTTGCAAGACGATGAAACAGAAGAGTGTATTACGGATAACTTTTATTTAAGATCAAACAAGAAGGAAAGTGGACATGATAGAGGAATAGATATCATATATTTAGATGATTCTGATACCAAGGCGCATGTGCACTTGTTTAATTTTAAATATACTAATATATTTGATAATACAAAGAAAAATTTCCCTTCTGGTGAAATAGAAAAAATATTAAATTATATTAATTTATTATTGCAACAGGAAGAGAGCTTGTTAGAGCATGTAAACCCTAGTTTGAAAAATAAAACGGAAGAAATTTGGGAAGTTTTTAAATCACAAAACCCTGAAATTACTATACATTTGTGCTCAAACCATTATCATGGTCTAGAGAGTCGGGAGAAAAGAAGATTAGAGCTGGAATTAGGAAAATATTCGAATATCAATGTCGTTGAGCATACTCTGACAGAATGGGTAAAATTAATAACTAAAAGCGGAAAAAAAAATATTAATGCTAAGCTAAGAGTTATTGATAAAAATTATTTTGAAAAATCCGTTGGAGACATACGGGCATTAATTGCACATTTTGATGCAAAAGACCTTATTCGTATGATAGTTAATGATGATGATGTAAGAGAAAAAGCTGATTTCGAGGATTTTGAGCAGTTAGTTAATTACGATATTTTAGAAGATGCTTTTGAAGATAATGTTAGGGTATATCTTAAGCAACGAACTAAAATTAATCGGAATATAAAGGAGACCGCACTATCTGACGAAAGTCATAGGTTTTTCTATTATAATAATGGTATAACTATTACCTGTGATAAATTTAGCTATCCATCGAGAAGAGCACCTATAGTAGAATTGGAAAATTTACAAATAGTGAATGGAAGCCAAACTCTTCATGCACTGTTTGATGCTTTTAAAGAATCACCCGATTGTCTTGAAGATATTGATTTGTTGGTAAGAATATATGAAACAAAAAATGATCAACTGACAACAAGGATTGCAGAGTATACTAATAGTCAGAATCCTGTGAAAAGCCGCGACATTCGTGCTATTGATTATATGCAGGTAAAATTAGAGAGTGAGTTATTCTCTATGGGATATTATTATGAGCGGAAAAAGAATCAGTATGGTACTAGACCTAAAAAGGATAGAATTGATGCTGAAAAAGCAGGACAAGTATTAATGGCGTTCTATAATGAAATGCCTAGTGAAGCTAAAAATAAGAAAAGTATCATATTTTCTGAAAAATATGATGAAGTCTTTAATGAAAGAATAAATGCTTCACGTTTGCTGTTGCCGTATCTTTTATATAATAAAATTGAAAATGAAAAAAATGAGTGGAAGAACGCTAATGTCTTGAGCAAATTACCCGAAAAATCATATATTCCTTATGCAACTTATTATATTTTATATATATTCAGTAAGATTATGAGTTTGGAAGAAATTATAAACGAAGTAGATTCTGTTGAGATGATTTGGTGTTTTTATCCATTTGCTTTAGAGATTATTGAAAAAGTTATTGAAAAAGAAAAATCTTTCCAAGTAAAAGATGATATCTCATTAGTTTCTTTATTTAAGCAAGGCAGAACAAAGAAGCATATAGAAGATATTATAGACACTGGTGAATTTGAGTTACTGTTAAAAGGGTATAAAGAGTATTTGAAAAAGTAATTAAAGAAGTTTTGAATATAAAGAAACGATAAAATGTGTTTTTTGATAATTAGAAGAAAGAATCTTTTATGATTTTTTTCTAAAATACTAGTTTCTTACTAATGGTGATTTATTTGTAATTTGTTTATCCATAAGAGAGCGATTTCGATAATAGGTATTATTATTTTGTTAATATATCTAAATATACGTTATTAATACTAAGAGAATACCAGGTGAAAATTATATATGCATAAGTATTAGAAATTCTTTCAAGTATTTAAAATTTAATGTTGATGAGAATTTAAAAATTCCCCTTGAAGATAGTAGATCGAATGGAACTGAATACTTAAAATGTACAATTTCATGTGAAAATCTTGAAGCCATTAATAAATTTATATTTGCTTATATCTAAGGAATATTATTTTAAATACATACATAACAATTAGATAATTAATGTGCTCTTCAAGCTGTTTTGTTTAGTATGTTTAAGATAATAGTTAAAAGGTTCAATCTAATTTTATAGTTAGATTGAACCTTTTTAGTAATCTATAAAATTATTTTTCGATTATATATTCTGTTCCTTTTCAATCACGAATTTTGATTGTTTAAATTGGGGGGATATGGAAATGTGTATATTTACAACAAACCAATGCGAAACCAAATCCCGCAAATAATAAAAGCTAACGGAAAAGCACCACAATAAGAATCTTACCCGAAGACGAATACATAAAAGAGCTATGCAAAAAAACAGAAGAAGAACTAGCCGAATATTTAGAAGCGACACAAAAGAATATAAATTAGAAGGACTATCCGATCTACTAGAACTGATACACACGAAGGCACAACACTAAAAGAAATCAACCATATCCGTAAAAAGAAAATCTAAGTAACTGATAACTTGTTCCTCACAAGTAATAAATCACTAAGAAAAAACAAGACGAAAATAACTGAATTAAATGCGAATAGTGGTATATAAAAAAACACTTCTATTGAAAACAAGAGTTTATTACCCAGAAGTAATAAAGTAGAAAGTGATTAAAATGAAAAAGGATGGTTATTCAAATCGCACCACTATGGAGAAGCACAGAATTAAAAATGTTTTCTAAATTAAGACGTAGGTAAAATGGTATCGAACATATCGATTGCAACAACCTGTAGGTAAACAATATTCTTATGGAAAAGGAACAAAAAACTCAGTGAATTAGAGCAACTACGTTTAGAAAATAAACACTTAAAAACCAAATTACTTGTATGGGAAAAGTATCTGGAAATTGAAAGGAGCTTGAACCTGGAAACTGTAGTTACTTTATGGAGAGATGTAAAAATAAAAATAACTGTAAAAGAATTGTGTGACGTATTAGAAGTATCCCTTTCCACATTTTATCGATGGCTACAACGAACGGAACGCCTTAGAGATGAAATAGGAGAGAAAACCAAGGATGTTTGTCTTAGGCATTAATTACGTTATGGATATCGAAGAGTAACCGTTACTCTTCGAAAAATGAGACTGTGTGTGAATTCAAGAAAAAATGAACCAGCTAAAGAATTTAGGTGGTAGGTGGTTTGATAGATGTCCCGTTTTCTGGGTTCACTTCAAAATAATATAGGCTGGCTTTTTTACTATTAAGGGCATTAATAGAAGAATAGACACTGATAAATACTCTAGTAATTACCGTTATGCGCAACCTTTAAAAATAAATTTTATTCTAATTCACCTAACACAAGGCGTTCCTCTGGTTTATGCAGCTTATTGTTTCTCTCAGCATAGTATAGAGCTTCCCATCTTTAAAGTAGGCATTTACGTTATAAACAGCACCTTCAAAATAGTAGTTTACTAACTCTACATAATTCCCAGATTTATCTTTCATGTAGTATATAGTTGCTTCCTCTGCATTTCTATCTAATTTTAGTGTTACTTCCTCTGGATTCATTCCTAATTGTAGCGCATCAAATGCACCTTTGTGGAATCCACCTCTATCACAATATTTACCTTGAGAGTTACAAGTATCATAACGCTCAACCTTTACTTTTGTACCTGCTTTTTTATCTCTTTCTTCCTTCTCTTTCTTGGTTTGAGCTTTCTGTTCTTGCTCTTCCTTAGCTTTTGCTTC